>JAIEQQ010000726.1 GCA_019747615.1 Phycisphaerales bacterium | reverse complement strand
CGTTGCGAAGCGTCGGCGTGATCGACAGCACGACATCGTCGCCCGCGTTGTCGTTGCGCGTCACAATCGTGACTCCACGAGCCATGCGATCACCCGGCACGCTCCGCGCGTCGCCCCACCCGCCCCAATGAACACTCACAAGGCGATCGTCGTCCAGCCGCAGGATCACCATATCCCAGTTGCTTGCGACTTCATGCTCGTCAAGATCGATCGATCCTTCGCCACACACCGGCACGATCAACGCATCGCGGATCACCAATCGCCACTCGGTCAGCGTCGCGTACTCACGCTTGCGCATCACATGCCGCCATGCCGCACTCGCGACTTTCGCAACAGCCAAGACCGCCGCCGCCAGCGCCAGCAACAAGAACAGCCCGACGACAAGAGATGCACCGATCGCGTCGGCTCTCAATGCGTCAAGATAGCTCCACAGCAACACGCCGCTGATTATCGCAACGGCAACGACCGCAACGGCCATGCATCCGCAAGAGGATCCGCCGTCGATGAGCCCCTGCTCCGCATCTGTCGCACGCCGACGCGTCTGCTTCAGCGCCGCGGATTCCGGCAGCAGCGGTCGCTCAGCGTTGGTGTTCTCAGCGCTCACACTCTCAGTTTACGTCACCGCGACCTCAGATCGCCAGCGAGTCCAGATCGCCCCAGACCACCTCACGGCCCGCCGCGGCTTTCAAGAGCCGCAGATACTCCCCCCGCGGCACATCGCGCACCCCAAACTGCTCCATGTGCGGATTCGAATACTGCGTGTCCAGCAGCACAAACCCGCACCGTCGCAGGTGGTGGACCAGGTGAACCAGGCAGACTTTGCTGGCGTTGGTGCCGCCGCGGTCTGGGCGGCTGAACATGCTCTCGCCGAAGAACGCGCCGCCGAGGTGGACGCCGTAGAGCCCGCCGACGAGCGTGGGGCTGGCGTCGGGCGATTGGGCGGGGAGCCAGGCTTCGATGCTGTGGGCGTGGCCGGCGGCGTGTAATGTGACGAATGCGTCGATGATCCAGGGGTTGATCCAAGAGCCGCCGGCATTTGTGCCGCGCGGCACATTCGCGCAGGACTGAATTACGCGCGCGAAGGCGTTGTTACTTGTGATCACGAACTTCTTCGAGCGCACCGCTGCGCGCAGCGAGCGGCTGGCGTGGAAGGTCTCCAGCGGGATGATCGAGCGCGGATCGACGGTGATCCACTGGACCCAGGGGCCTTGGGCGCCGGGGAGGCCGAGGTGGGCGGGGTCGACGGGGGTGTCGGTGCCCATGGGGAAGACGCCGCGCTGGTAGGCGCTGAGGATGAGGCGGATGAGTTCGGGGTCGTCTGGGCGCACGGGGGCGATGGTAGCGGCGGGGGTTTGCGGCCCAGAGTGCGAGCCGCGCCGCAATCGATGCGCCAGAGTGCGACGGGTTCGGATCGTGGTGGTATCTCGGTGTCTAGCTGTCGGCGGCGCGCGGCGATTGGGTGTGGATGGTGTTCGGGCGTGCCGTTCGGGTGGCATGGAGCTTTCGATGCAGGGCGTTGGCATGAGTTCACACACGATGAACGCGCGACGGCGAGTTCGCGGCGAGACCCGGCTTGGGATCGCGCGCCGGCGGTTGCTGTTTGCGATCGCCGGCAGCGTTGTGGTCATCGGCGCAGTACTCACGGCGGTGCTGGGCGGGCGCGGGGCGGTTGGCTACGCGGCGGGCGTTGGATCTGTCGCGGGCGGGTCAAAGGCCGGACACGCCGGCGCGCCGATGGGGGATTGGGCGGTGGCGTCGCTTCAGTCGTTTGATGTCACGACGCTGGGCACGGGCCAGCTTGAGGCCAAGAAGCAGACGGAGTTTCGCAACACGCTGGAATACGAGGCCTCGATCCTGGAGATTATGAAAGAAGGCCAGAGCGTCAAGCCCGGGGATGTGCTGGTGCGGCTGAACACGGAGCTGGTGCAGAAGCAACTGGATCAGGAGAACCTGGCGCTGGAATCGGCGCGTGCGGAGGTGATCTCCGCCGAGCAGGCGTACGAAATCCAGGTCAACGAGAACGAGTCGGGGATTCGCAAGGCGACGCTCGCGGTGGAGCTTGCGGAGCTGGATCTCAAGAAGTGGGCCGAGGGCGAGGTGAAGAGCCGGCGGCAGACGCTGACGCAGCAGGAAGACGAGCAGACGCGCGAGGTCGAGCGGCTGCGCGAGAAGGTGTCGCAAGACGAGCGGCTGCTGGGCAAGGGCTTCATGTCCAAGGACGAGGCGCAGCGCAACCAGATCGAGCTACGGCGTGCCGAGACGGCGCTGGCCAAGGCGAAGCTGGATCGCGAGGTCTTCGAGCAGTTTGAGATGCCCAAGGACGAGCGGACGCGGACGAGCACGCTGGAAGAAGCGCGCAGCGAGCTTGAACGCACCAAGCGCAAGAACGAGAGCCACCTGGCCTCACGCCTTGCGGATCGCGAGAACAAGCGGAAGCAGCTCACGCTGCGCGAGGCCGCGATCACGAAGCTCAGGGCCGACATCGGCTCGGCAGTGATGAAGTCTGAAACTGCGGGGCTGGTGGTGTATGCGACGAGCTTGCGGCCGTCGTGGTACTCGAGCCAGCAGGGGCCTTTGCAGGTGGGGCGCAAGATCTCGCCCAACGAGCTGATCCTGGCGATCCCGGATACGACGGAGTTGCTGGCGAGCGTGCGCGTCGGCGAATCGATCGCGGCCAAGGTGGTCGCCGGCCAGCCGGCGACGCTGCGGGCCGATGCACTCGTGGGGCTGACAATCCGCGGCACGGTGCAGAGCGTGGGCGTGTTGGCGGAGCAGGGCGGGTGGGATCAGTCGAACGTGCGGGAATACGCCGTGAAGATCCTGCTGGACAAGGACTACGACCCGCGGCTGAAGCCGTCGATGCGCGTCGAAGCCGAGATCCGACTCGACCGCGCGGAGAACTTGTTGAGCGTGCCGATGCAGGCGGTCTTCGCCGAGGGACCGGTGCGGTACGTGATCACGCGGCGCGACGGGGCGATGCGGCGCGTGCCGGTGAAGATCGAGAAACGCAGCGACCGCCTCGCTGCGATCAGCGCGGGCCTGCGCGAGGGCGAGCGCGTGCTGGTGCGCCAGCCGACGGCGGGCGAAGTCGTCGCCAGCGCTTGGGGGGCAGACGAGCTGCGCGAGGTGGGGCTGATGATCGGGGCGGACGGGGCGGTGGTGCCGCTGGCGGCGGGTGATGCGGAGGGGAAGTTGAAGGCGGCGAGGTGAGGTGGGGTGGGGTCACTGATGCGTAGCCCCGGAGGGGCGCAGG
>JAIEQQ010000597.1 GCA_019747615.1 Phycisphaerales bacterium | reverse complement strand
CGCCGCTCGACCCGTCTGCCGCTCCCGCCTCCGCCCCGTCCGCGTTCGTGGAAGGGTCCTCCCAGCTTCTCAGGCGGCGTCCCACTCGCCAGATCGTGGTCGGCGACGACCGCGTGGGGAGGGTGAAGATCGGCGGCGGGTTGTTCGGGACAACGCCTGCTCCCGTGAGCGTTCAGACAATGACCACCGGCTATACCCACGACGTTACCGCGTGCGTGGCGGAGATCAACCGCCTGACGGCGGCCGGTGCCGACGTTGTACGTGTCGCCGTGCCGGAGAAGAAGGACACCGCCGCGCTGAAGGAGATGCTCCAGCAGGTACGCGTGCCGATCGTGGCGGACGTGCATTTCCACTTCCAGCGCGCGCTGGAGGCGGTGGAGGCGGGCGTCCACAAGATCCGCCTGAACCCTGGGAACATCCAGGACCGCGCCCAGGTGCGCGACGTGATCCAGGCGTGCAAGGCCCGTTCGCTGCCGATCCGCGTCGGCGTCAACGAAGGCTCGATCATCGAGCGCAAGGACAAGCAGAAGCGGCTGAAGGAGCTCGGTCAGGTCTTCAGCGACTCCAAGCGCGGCTACATGCTGGCGATCATGGTCACCAAGCTCGAGGAATACCTCGACATCTTCTACGAGGAGGACTTCTACGACGTCGCCATCAGCGCCAAGAGCATGGATGCGCCGACGGTCATCGAGGCGTACACCGAGATCAGCAAGCGGTTCGACCACCCGCTGCACCTGGGCGTCACGCACGCGGGACCGAAGGAGACCGGGTGCATCCGCTCCGTCGCCGCGCTGGGCACGCTGCTGGCCAACGGCATCGGCGACACGATCCGGATCTCGTACGCGAGCGACGCGGTGTACGAGGTCGAGGACGGCCTGGAGCTGCTCTACTCGCTCGGCCTGCGCGAGCGCAAGGGCGTGGACCTGATCGCCTGCCCGACTTGCGGGCGCATCCAGGTGGACCTGATCTCGCTCGTGCAGGACGTCCGCAAGAAGGTCGCCGAGAAGATCGAGCTGCCGATCAAGGTCGCCGTGATGGGCTGCATCGTCAACGGGCCCGGCGAGGCCGAGGGGGCCGACGTCGCGGTCTTCGCCGGCGACCGGCGCGGCATCATCTACGTGCAGGGCGAGCGCGTCGCCAACGTCCCCGAGGAGGAGATCCTCGACCGCCTGCTCGCCGAGTGCCTTGCGTTCCAAGAGCGCGTGAAGCGCGGCGAGGCCAAACTGGGCGAAAAGAAAGTCGAGATCATCCCCCCCGCGCCGCTGGGCAAGCTGGGGAGCGGGTGGCGATCACTGGCCCGAAACGACCCGCTAAAGGCCCCCTTTGTTCCCTTGGTGGTTTCCCCGCAGAAACAGGCGTGATCTCGCCGCTATCTCAGCCACCACGCAACGGGTACCGACAAGAGGGGGCGCCGCAGTTGTCGGTCGCCACTCAGCACGATCCTACAGCCGCCAACCGAACCTTGTTTTACCTCCGCGACAACCTCCACAGTCCATCCGCCCTCCGCCTCGCTCCGAACTCTCACGGTTAGCGGCGCATCCGCCGGCTCAACCGTGGCGTGCAAGGTGCCCGGCAGGCCCTTGCCCTTTTCGAGCGCCTTTACGTGAAAGATAAAGCGTTCAGCCGGCGACGCCATGACGATGGATGGGGGTTCGGCTACAAGGACCGGCTCCGACCGGAGCCGCACGATCATTACGAGCGGGGAGCGATCATCTACTTTCTCCCCACCGCGAATCCAACCAACATAGTTGCCCGGAGCATCCGGCGCTACAAGTGTGAAGTCAACCCAGCGGCAATAGGCACGGTCATTGGAAGACTCAGGCAGCTCGATTGCGTCGCTAACCGAACCGGTCAGGCTGTCGTGTTGAAGGCTGTGCACGTCGAAGGAGAAAGATGCATCCTGAGAAAGCAGAACGCGCGCCTTCACAGGCGCACCTGCGGGCGCTGTGGGCCACAGCGACGTAGGGTCAGCTTCAACCTGGATGTCCGGAGTGTATCTGACCGCCAGCAACGCCGTCTCACGCACCTTGGTTCCCGTTGCGTCACATACGTTCAACGTTACGCTTTGCGTCTGGTCGCCCAACGTGCCAGCTGGGACCACGGTGATCGAGATGGTCACGTGCCCACCCGGGTTCACCGTCTCGGCGCTGAATGCTACCGATGTGCAGGAACAAGACCGCTCCAGGAGCTGCAGGCTCAGACGCTCGTCTGACACGTTGACGTATTCAACGCGGCGCACGAACGGTCGCATCGGCTGGACCCGGCCGGCGTTCTCCGGGTCAGCGTTCGCGAGGCGCAGACACTTCAACTCCCCCCGAACGATGCGTGACGGCGCGCGATCTTGTATTGCTCCGGCTTCTGGTGGCGGTGTCGGCTGCTCGAAGACCAAAGCGACGACGGCAAGGGAGAACAGGCAGGTGATCATGGCTTCACCTTGGAGTCTGGGGTCCGCTCAGACGGCGCCGCTTCTTCCACGGGCTCTTGCAGCCACCGACCGAGGTTGATTGTCTCCGAACGCATGCCGTCATAGACCTTTCGCGAGTCCAGCTCGCGGATGCGCCGGTCCAAGTGCACGAAGCCCCTGTTCACCGATTGGACCTTGGCCTGAACGACGACAGGTGAGAGAAACGTGCCCGTGTCTTCAATCGGCGGATACGCGCACAAATCTGGGATGATCGTTGAGCGGAAGGGGAGTCGTTGCGCCAGCCGTCGGAACACGGCCACCGTTGCATCCTCCCGGCCATTGGGGGGGCCGGCGGTCAACTGCAGTCGCTTCATGGCAGTCGGTAATCGGTCGTCGGTCGCTACACCCCGTTCGTCGCAAATCTGGTGTGTAAAATTCGTGAACACGCCCGCGACAGGCAGGAAGACACCCGCTACTTGCTGAACCTCCACAACTTCGATAAACTCACTCGGGAGTCCCTTCAGGTCATTCCAAACTTCGATGGCCCTCGGAACGAATCCGTTCTTAGGATCCACACGGAGCACCAACGTGCCATCGGTGGTGCGGGGCGTGGGCATCTTAAGGCGCAGCCCCGGATACGCGGAAGTTCCGTCCGGCATCAGATAGTGGACGTCGCTGGATTCTCGGATAAGTTGTTCCAGGCTTCGATACGCCACAAGGTCAACGTGCCTTCCCATCAGCGTCGGAATGGATTTGGATGCCTGCAGTAACGGCCATTCCATTTCCCGTGCGACGCCCACATCGCCGGCACGGTTAAGCGCAACGGTCCGGCCGTACCG
>JAIEQQ010000607.1 GCA_019747615.1 Phycisphaerales bacterium | reverse complement strand
GCACCAACGTCGCCTGGACCAACGCTCCCGGCACCGTCACCGCCAACCTCACCGCGTTCGGCCTGACCAACGCTGAGCCCCTCACCGACAACGGCGGCGGCAACTTCTCCATCGTCCTGAACGTTCCCGGCGGTCAGACCCCCGGCGCGACGCCCGTCACCATCACCGCCACCGATGGCACCCTCCTCACCGGCTCGTGCTCCATCCCGCTGGTCGTCACCGTGCCGCCCCCGGCCAACGACCTCTGCTCACCCGGCGCGATCACGATCCCCAACACGTCCTTCCCGGTGACCGTGACCGGCAACAACTCCGCCGCGACGACCGTCGGCGACCGCACCTCGACCTGCGCCTCTGTGGCGCGGAGCGTGTGGTACGACTTCACCGCCCCCAACGCGGGCACGTACATCTTTGACACTGAGACCTCGGCTCAGAGCGACACTGTCCTGACGGCGTTCGCCGATTGCTCCCCCACCGCCGCACAGCTCGCCTGTGACGACGAGGGTGGCACCGGCTCGCTCTCACGCATGTCCCTGGTCATGACCGCTGGTCAGAACATCAAGGTCATGCTCAGCACCTGGGGCGGCGGCGCCGTCGCCGGCGGCTTCGCCCTCAACGTCTCCTTCGTCCCGCCGCCCTGTGTCACCTTCACCACTCAGCCCGTCGCTGATAGCGAGTGCGTCGGCACGACCCTCAGCTTCAGCACCGTTGCGACCGTGCTGACCGGCACGCCCGCCTACCAGTGGCAGACCGCCCCGGTCTCCGCCGGCCCGTGGACCAACCTGACCGATGAAGAGATCAACGGCCTCGGCATCGTCACCGGCGCGACCGCGTCCAGCATCACGATCGAGAACGCTGACCTCCTGGCCAACGGCACCCGCATCCGCGTCGTCGTCACCGGCGACTGCGGCAGCGCCAACTCGACCGACGTCGCCATCGGCGTCATCAACTGCCTCCCGAACGATTTCTGCTTGGGCGCCCTGCCCGCGACCGTCGGCACCACCGCCGGCAACAACGCCGCCGCGTTCACCGCCGGCGACGTCGTCCCCACCTGCCAGAGCCTGTCCGGGAAGGGCCTCTGGTACTCCTTCACAGCCGGCGCTTCGGGCGGAACCTACCTCATCGACACCGAGGGCTCCACCCAGCTTGACACCGTCCTGCAGGTCGTCGCTTCCTGCGGCGGCGCGAACATCATCTGCGACGATGATGGCGGCACGGGCACCTTCTCACGCCTCACCGTCACGCTGACCCCCAGCCAGTCGATCCGCATCCAGGTCAGCTCGTTCGGTTCAGCCCCCACCGGCGGCGCCTTCAACCTCAACATCGCTGAGTGCACCCTCATCGGCACGCAGCCCGTCGACGCCACGATCGCCCCCGGCGCCACCGCCGGCTTCACCGTCGCCGCCACCGGCCCCGGCACGCTCACCTACGTCTGGCAGCGTCAGCTCCTGGGCGCTGGCCCCTTCACCGCTCTGGTCGATGGCGCAGTCGCCGGCCTCGGCACCGTCTCGGGCGCGACCACCGCGTCGCTCTCGATCGCCAACGCTGAAGCCGCCGCGAGCACGGACAAGTTCCGCTGCGTCGTGACCAGCTCCTGCAACTCGGCCACCACCTCCGAGGCCACCCTCACCGTTGCCAACCCCTACCCGGCCCGTTGCAACGGCGCGGACATCGCGTACGACAACAACGACTTCCTCCCCCGCGCCGAGATCGTTGACGGCACCAACGGCACCCCCGAGATCATCGGCCCCTTCACCGGTGACAACAACGGCGTGACCGAGGCCGACTACAACATCTTCTTCGCCTTCTACTTCGACGGCAACTCGGTCTGCGACATCGCCAACGACGACAACTCCAGCCGCCTCCCGACCCCGGCCCCCAACACCGTGACCAACAACGGCGTGACCGAGGGCGACTACAACTTCTTCTTCAGCGTCTTCTTCAACGGATGTGCGTTCTAAGCTGATGCCCGAGCTTCGAGGGCCGAGTGATCGGCCATCGGGATTCGGCAATCGGCAATCGTGAATGCAAAAACCCAAAGCCCCGGCTCAACTGAGCCGGGGCTTTTTCGTTGGTGAATCAGCCGTGGTGGGCGCCGGGGTGCGGTCGGTTCGCGCCCGTCCTGCCGCCGAAGTCCCCTCACCACTGGTCACGCCACGTATGCACAAAGGCCCCGGCTCATGCGAGCCGGGGCCTTTCGATGCGTGTCTCAAACTTCCTGATGCCTGATGCCTGATGCCTGATGCCTGATGCCTGATGCCTGATGCCTGATGATGCCCAGTGCTTAGTGCCCAGTGCCTTCCCGCCTACGCGTTGATCACGCGCCCCTCGCTTGCCAGCGCCGCCTCGTGGATGCTCTCGTGCATCGTCGGGTGCGCGTGGACCGTCGCGATGAGCTCCTCGGTCGTCGCCTCGAGCCGGCGCGCCAGGCTCATCTCCGCGATCAACTCGGTTGCCTGATCGCCCATGATGTGTGCGCCCAGCACCTCGCCCCGTGGCAGGCCGCGGATGATCTTGCAGAACCCGTCGGTGTGAGCCGCGGCGATCGCCTTGCCCAGTGCGCTGAACGGGAACATGCCCACCGCATAGTCCTTGCCCTTGACCATCCCCTGCTCGATGAGCTTCTGCTCGGTGTAGCCCACGCTCGCGACCTGCGGGATGCAGTACGTGCAGCCGGGGATCACGCTGTAATCCATCGGGTGCGGCTCGTGGTTTTTCTTCGGGTCTGCCCGCCACGCGATCCGCTCCACGCAGAGCACCGCCTCCTCGCCCGCAACGTGCGCCAGCCAGGGCGGCCCGATCACATCGCCCACCGCGAAGATTCCCGGCAGGTTCGTCTTGTAATCAATCGCCTCGTTCTTCGTCACCCCCGGCACGAAATCCGTGACGATGCTCCCCTTCTCGATCTTCAGCCCAAGGCTCGCGTCGCACAGGCCGTCCGTGCGGCCCACGACACCGACCGCCAGCAGCACCTTGTCCGCCTCGATCGTCTGCTTCTTGCTCTCGTCGGCCTTGCCGTTGACGAACGGCGCGTACGTCACCTTCACGCCCGCGCCGGTCTTGTCGATGGCCATCGTCGTGGTTGATGTCAGGATGTTGAAGCCGTGCTTGCGATAGAGCTTCTCCATCGCGGCCGACACGTCTTTGTCTTCCACGGGCAGGATGCGATCCATCATCTCGATGATCGTGACCTCCGTGCCCATCGACTTGTAGAAGTAAGCAAACTCCATCCCGATCGCGCCTGC
>JAIEQQ010000310.1 GCA_019747615.1 Phycisphaerales bacterium | reverse complement strand
CAGGTGCGATCGCACCTTGCCGCTGATGATGTGCGCCTCGCGGATCGTCAGCCCCGGATCGACATGCACGTGCATGTCCACGTGATACTGCGCGCCGCCCTTACGCGCGAACACCTTCTCCACGTGCCGCACGCCCTCCACCGTCGCCGCGGCCGCCCTGACACGCTCAATGAACTCTGGCGGCGCCGCGTCGAGGAGCTCGTGCAGCGGGCCGTGGAGGAGGCGCATCGCGGTGTACACGATCACGCCCGAGGCGCACAGCGCCGCCACCTCATCAGCAAACACGAGCCGCGGCGAGCCGAACCACCCCGGCCCCCAGATCGCGATCGTCACGCCGATCAACGCCGCGACTGAAGTGATCGCGTCAGCGCGATGGTGCCACGCGTCGGCGTGCCCGGCGGTGCTGCGTGTTTCGAGCGCCACCTTCGCCACCACGCGGAACAGCCCCTCCTTGATCACCACCACGCCGATCAGCACCGCCAGCGTCCAGACCTCCGGCGGCTCGTGCGGCCGGAACATCTGGCCCGTCGCCTCGATGATGATCAGCACCGCCGCGACGACGAGCATGACGCAGACCACCACGGCGCTCACCGCCTCGGCCTTGCCGTGGCCATACGGGTGGTCCTCGTCGGGCGGGCGCTCGGCGATCCGTTGACCTTGCAGCACGATCATCGAACTGGCGGTGTCGGCGAACGATTCGATGGCGTCGGCGACGAGGGCCGTGGAATGGCCGAAGATGCCAGCCGCGAGTTTGCCGAGCGCCAGCAGCACGCTGGCCCCCAAGCCCAGCAGCGTCGCGCGACGAGCTTTTCTCTCACCCGTGGGCTGTGCGATCGTTTTGGACGTTTCGTCCATCAACCCTGAGCATACCCGAAGCGGCGCAGGTGCGACGAAATCGTGCTTCGGTCGCGAAACGTCAAGTTCAGGCAAACAGAATACAAAAACGCGGTCTTTCCATCAAAGGTCCGTAGAAAACCTGACGAAATTTCCCTAAGAGCGCGGCGTAGACCGCAAAAATGTGTTACTTTAGTGAAGATGGAACGAGGCGCCGGACGCGCGACCACCCCATCCACCTCTTCTGAGACTCACCTCTCCCCTCCTCCACTCGCTCGGTCGCGATCGTCCCCATTCGCCTCCCCCTCAACTTCCGACACATGTCGATGAGGTGCCCGATGACAAACGACCCGTTCCTTCCGAAAGCTCAGTCGCAGCAGAGCGATCTCACGAGCCCGTCCGTCGCTGATCGCGCCGCCCCGCCCCGTGTACAGATCGACGCGACCACCCCGGCATCGGCCCCGCCCGGTTTCTCATCACCCACCGCCGATCCGCTCGACGCAGCCCGCACGATCAGCCCGAAGTTCGACGTTCCCCACGACTTCGCTGGCGTTCATCGCCCGACGGCGATCGACCCGGATGCTGCCGAGCCCTGTGCCGACACCTCGTGTTCGGCGGGCCAGTTCTTCGAGTCGATCTATGAATGCGCTGATGGCGATCCGACGCGCGTGCCTTGGGCGGACTGTCGGCCCAACCCCGTCCTCCTCGCGTGGCTCAATCGCGAAGCATGCCACCTCGTTCGCCCCGGCTCGCGCGCCGTCGTCGTCGGCTGCGGCCTTGGCGATGATCTTGTCGAGCTCACCCGCCGCGGCTATGACGCCATGGGCTTTGATGTCTCCCCGACCGCCATCCGCTGGGCGGCGCGCCGCCACCCGCAGATGAGCGACCGCTTCCTGCAGGCCGATCTGCTCGACCTGCCGGCGCGCCTCGTCGGCCGCTTTGATCTTGTCGTCGAGATCTCCACGATTCAGTCGGTTCATCCCGGCCTTCGTCGCCTCGTCGCTTCGGGCATCGGCAGACTCGTCGCGCCCCGCGGCGCCGTCATGACCCTCGCGCGCGGCCGGCCGGATTCCGAAGAACTCGACCCGCGCGACGGCCCGCCCTGGCCACTGACCAAGGGCGAACTCCTGGCACTCATGTCCAACGCCGGCCTCTGCCCGCATGGCGACGTCTGCGAAGTCTGCGACCTGCGTGGCGGAGATGCCGAGCACGCCCCCGGCCGTCACTGGCTCCTGGGCACATTCGTGCGCTGCTGAGCACCCAATCTCTCCGACTCATCTGGATTCTTACTGACGAGTGCGCTCGCGAGGGATGTTGATCGCGGCACGCGCTGCGGTTCCATCCTCGCTTGCAACCGGGGGCTTGGACTCGATGGGCCTTTCCGGCAAAGACGCCAGCCGCTCGCGCAGCCGTCGGACGCCCCGCACCATCGCCAGGGCGTCGCGCACGAGCCGGACCTTACTGCCGGGCATGTCCACCCAGATCACCGGCACCTCGTGGACCCGATGGCCGAGGCACCGGGAGAGTTCGATGTGCTCAAGGTCGAACTCATAGCCGCTTGTGACGCTCAGCCCTGTGCCCGGGGCGCTCAGCACTTCGGCCAACTCTGCGGAGTAGAGCTTGAAGCCGCACTGGGAATCCAGAACGGTTCGGAACCCGTTGGCTCGGACCCACGCGCGGAACAACAGATGCGACACGTGTCGCGTGAAGGACTGACGGACGATGTCGCGCCGCAGGGCGCGAGAGCCCACCACCAGCCCGGCGCCGGTCGCCGCGGCGGCTTCGAGCAGCGTTCGTACCTCCGAGAGCGGCGTCGAGCCGTCGGCATCCATGACCAGGCGATGCGCGCCGCGGGCGATCCAAAGTCCTGTACGAATCGCCGACGCCTTGCCGCGATTGGATTCGTGACGAACCAGCGTCGCGGTGCAGAGTGATCCCGCCGGCGCGGCCCGGAGCATCGCAACGGCGATCGCGCTAGTCCGGTCTGAACTTCCGTCATCAACGAGCATGAGGCAGGTCGGGAATGGCTGTTTCCGCAGGTAGTCGATCGCGTCCGCAATCACCCCTGACACCCGGGCCTCCTCGTTGTACATCGGAATGACCACCGAGAGCTGAATCGGCACGGCATCAGATTCGGCGTTCGCTCCGGCCCATCGCAGAACGTGCACACGGTCGCGGTGGTCCTGCACCCATTGAGCGGCGGCTGCACACTCCGCAGTAGGCATGGCCTCGGGAAGCACGGAACGCGATGGAATCTCAACGACGATCGGACGCGTCTTGGTCAATGCCAACTTGTCGGGCTGGTCTTTCATCTTGAACACCTCTAAGCCAATCGCGGCCCCGGTCGGTGAGCACGGTGGAGTCGAATCTCAACCGGCGCGGCCCGTTTGGCCAACTTCGGCAAC
>JAIEQQ010000659.1 GCA_019747615.1 Phycisphaerales bacterium | reverse complement strand
ATCGAGATCAGCGGCTCGGGGTTCCTTTGGAACATGGTGCGGATCATCGCCGGTACGCTGATGCTCGTGGGCCTGAACCAGCGCGCGGCGGCGTCGGTGCGCGAGGCGATCACGACGGGCGATCGGCGCAAGGCCGGGCCGACGGTGGGGCCGGAGGGGCTGTGTCTGGAGTGGGTGCGGTATGGGGGAAGTGGCAGAGTGGCAGAGTGACGAAGTGGCAAAGTGGCAAAGTGGCAAAGTGGCAGAGTGGCAGGGTGACTGGCGGGGCATTGGTTTGAATGTGCGATGTGGCCATGTGCGATTTGGCCGTGTGTAGTGTGACGATGTGCGATGTGGCCATGTGACTTTTGAAGATCCTCCACCTTTCAACTCGGCTGATTCTCGGTGGCTCGCAGGAGAACACGGTGCTTTCGTGCGAGGGGCAGGCGCGCCTTGGGCATGAGGTGCATCTGGCGTTCGGGCCGATTTATGGGCCGGAGGGATCGCTGCTGAGCCGGATCGAGGAGTTCAACGCGCGCTGCGGGCGTGGTGAGGAGCGGACGCGCGCTGGCGGGGCGGTGATGCCGATCCGCACGCATGTCATCGATGACTTGGTGCGCGAGGTCTCGCTGACGAAGGATCGGCGGGCGCGAGCGAGCCTGCGGGGTTTCATTGCGGATCTGCGGCCGGACATCGTTCATACGCACAGCAGCAAGGCCGGCGTTCTGGGGCGGCTGGCGGCGTGGGATTGCGTTCGCGCCGGGCAGAAGATCGGCGTGGTCCACACGATTCATGGCCCGCCGTTCATGCCGCTGGAGGGCTCGGTGGTGGGGCGGGCGAAGATTGCGATGACGAACTGGATCTACACGCTCGCCGAGCGACGCGCGGCAAAGTGCTGCCACGTCATCGTGAGCGTCGCCGACGCGATGACGCGGACGTTTCGGGCACGCGGCATCGGGCGTGATGAGCAGTATGTCACGGTGCGATCGGGGATGGAGACCGAGCCGTACACGACGCCGGGGCCGAACGAATCGCGGGTTGAGATGCGCGAGTCGCTGGGGCTCAAGGATGACCAGTTTGTCATCGGCACCGTCGCTCGCCTGGCGCAGCACAAGGGCCACGCGGATCTGCTGGCGGCGGTGCGCCGGATCACGGACAGCGCCGGTGACGCGAGCCGGATCGTGCTTCTGTGGGTCGGTGATGGCTGGCTGCGGGATGAGCTTGTGCGCGACGCGAGCGCCGGGGCCAGGCCGTTCAACGTCATCGAGCTGGACCAGTTCCAGAAGCCTCACGAGCGGCAGTTGCAAGCGGCTTGGGCGAACGCCGACGCATCGCGGCCGACGTTGCTGCTGCGGGGCTTGGTTCCGCCGCAGCGGGTGCCGGGGCTGATGCGGGCGATGGACGTGCTGGCGCATACTTCGTCGAGGGAGGGATTGCCGCGGACGGTGCCGCAGGCGTTGCTGGCGGGTGTGTGCCCGGTGGCGTACGACTGCGACGGGACGGGCGAGGCGTGCATCGATGGTGTGACGGGCCGGCTGGTGCGGACGGGGGATGTGAGCGGGCTGACGCGGGCGCTGACCGAGCTGCGGGGCGACGCGGCGCAGCGAGAGCGGCTCGCGAGCGCCGGGCGTGAGTTCTGTCTTCGCCGGTTCAGCGTTGAAACGATGATCGAAGAGCTCGGGCGGGTCTACGAACGGGCCATGCGATGAGGGCCGGCAATCGGCAATCGGGAATCGGCAATCGGGAAATGCCAGTGGCCGGGCCATGCGATAAGACCCCGGCGGATCGCGCCGGGGTCTTGAGGGATGTGTTCTTGGTGCCTTGCCCGATTGCCGATTGCCGAATCCCGATTGCCGTCGCTCTCAGCGGGCGAGCTGGCGGGCCTTGAACTGGGCCTCGGGGAAGAGGCTGCCGGGGCTCTTGACGCTTGAGATATCCGACGAGAGCAGGACGCGATCGGCGGGGATCGCGAGCTTGACGCGCAGGGCTTCGACGAGCTGGTTCAGGCGGGCGAGCTGGGCCTTGGTGAAGCGCTGGCGGTTGCCATCGCCGACGAGGCAGATGCTCAGGGCGTTCTGGTTGTAGTAATCGCCCTTGGGGCCGACGGCGTGAGCGCCGGGGAGTTGATCGATCCAGCGGAAGCCCAGGTGCAGCTCGCCATCGGACATCTCTGAGCCGCGGCCGTTGCCGATGACGAAGTGATGGCCGAGGCCCTTGAGGCCCTGAGCGCGATGAGCGGTTTCGAGCGAGATGGGGCCGCCGGCGAGCTGGCCGGAGTGGTGAATGACGATCGAGTTCCAGCGGCCGGGCTTGGCGCTGGGCGCGGCGTCGAAGATCGAGTCGATCGAGGACGTCGTGCCGGCGGCGACCAAGGGCGTCAGCGAGATGCCACCGGCGCGGGGCGCGGGGCTGCGGTCCATCATCACCAGCAAGCCGCCGACGCACGTCATCGACGCGACCAGCGACAGCCACACGATCTTGGCGCGATGGCCTGACGATTGAGCGGCGGTTGACTTGGATGAGCGGAGCTTTGGCATTCGTCTTTCCCCGGTGGTAACGTTCGACGGATTTCGGGTTTGCGACCAGGGATTCTTCGCAAATCCTCGATGTTTTTGAGAGTTCGGCCAAAGGACCATCGGAATGTTATCCGTCTGGACGCGGACCTTCCGAACGGGATGCAATCGTCGCGGGTGGGGGGTGCGAGCCGACCACTAGGGCTTGTGGGCGTCGGCGCGGGCGGTTGATTTCGGGATCAGTCGTTGCGAGGTGCGAGGCGCCCGCGGAGATTTGGCAGCTTGCGACCGAATGGGTCTTCGAGCGTCTGCGGCGCCGATTGGTTTCGCAGCGCGTCGTAGCGATCAAAGGGGGAGCGTTCGTCGTCTGGCGCGAGCAGCGGCCGGCCGCAGCCGGTGGCCAGAGCGCACGAGGCGATGAGCGCGATCAGGCCCGCGAGCGCTCGCGAGCGAGCGGGCGCGGGGCGCGATGCGAGCCAAGGTCCGGAAACTGTGCGAGGATCGCTCATGTGTTGGCAGTGTACTCAGAGTGGGGCTGGCGGGCGCGTGGTGTCGGGCGTGGGCGGCGCGTTCAGGCGGCCGGCGGGTGAGAGCGCGAGCATGCCGGCGCGCTGGAGGTGATCGAGGCCGAGGTAGATGACGGCGCAGACGGCGGTGGCGAGGTTGAGCGAGCGTTCGCCGGCGATCATGGGGAGCATGATGCTTTGGGTTGGGTGGGCCGGCAGGCGGGAGGGGGGCAGGCCGCGG
>JAIEQQ010000245.1 GCA_019747615.1 Phycisphaerales bacterium | reverse complement strand
GATTGACCTGGTCGAACGGCACATCCAGCGCTCTGAGCGTCTCGGAGTGGCCGATGAACAGCACGCCGTCGTCGTTGAGCTGCTCGGCAAACATGTTGACGACCTGCTTGCGCATCTGGTCATCAAAGTAAATCATGACGTTGCGGCAGAAGATCACGTCGAACTTGCCGAAACGCTTGGCCCCCAGACGGTCTTTGAGGTTCAGCATCTCGAAGTTGACCATCGCCTTGATCGTCGGATCGATGTGGTAGAACAGCCCCTCCTGCCGGAAATAGCGCTGCTTCACAAGCGCCGGCGTGGTGCGGATGGCGTAGTCGGTGTACTTGCCGGCGTGGGCCACCTGCAGCGCCTTCTCGCTGATGTCCGTGCCGAGGATCTCAATGCGCCAGTCCGAGAGTCGCATGCCCAGCGAGCGATGGAGCTGCATCGCCATCGTGAAGGGCTCCTCGCCCGTCGAGCACGCCGCGGACCAGAACCGGAGCTTCTTCACACCCGCCCGAGCCTCCAGCAGCTTCGGCAGGAGCGTCTTCTCCATCACGTCAAGCTGCGGCTCGTTGCGGAAGAAGCTCGTCTCGTTGATCGTGATCTTGTTGAACATCTCCTGAAACTCATCGTCCTTGAACGGCCCGATGCTCAGGAACGACGCGTACTGGTCGTAGTCATCGATGTCCAGTTCCTGAAGCCGGCGACCGAGGCGAGACTCCAGCACGTACTGCTTGTTCTTCGGGAAGTGAATCCCCGAGCGGTCGTAGATGATCTTGGCCAATCGATCGAACTGGGCCGGCGTCATCACTGCCTCTTTCGTCGCTTCGCTCATCGTCATACTTCCTTCGCTCGTCTGCTCGCACCGACGCCCGTGGCCATCGCGTGCAGGATCAATCACACCATCACCCGCAGGCCGCACGCAGGAACCCCCGCGGACTGCACTCCTGCCCAGTTCTCATCTCCACTCGCCTCATCAGGCCGCGGCTTGAGAGATCGCGTTCAACTGGACCGAGTTGAACAGACGCGCCAGATCGAGCAGAATCAGAAGGCGATCCTCGAGCTTGCCCACGCCCTCGATGAAGTCCGAATCCACCGAGCAGACCATCGAAGGCGCCGGCTCCACGATGCTGCGGCTGATGCGGAGCACCTCGCTCACGCGGTCAACGACGAAGCCGATCACTCGCCCGTGAACCTCCACCACGACGATGCGGCTCTGAGCGCTCCGCTCGGCCGACGGCAGGCCGAAGCGACGACGAAGATCCACGACGGGGATGATCTTGCCGCGAAGGTTGATCACGCCCTCGACCTCGGGCGGGCTGCTGGGCACGCGGGTCAGCGCCATCATGCGGTTGATCTCCTGAACCTTCAGGATGTCCACCGCGAACTCTTCCTCGCCCAGGCCGAAGGTGACGAGCTGAAGCTGCGAATTGGCGTCCGCTTCGGTGTGCTCGGCGCTGAGGCGGGGCTTCCCGCTGCGCGCTGGCGTGGCGGTCGAGGCGACGGTGTCACTGGTCAGCGTGCTCATGCAAGGCTCCTTTGCGGTGCGGACGGGATCTCCGCGGACGCGGGAACTATCGACCGGATCCCAAAGCCGCTTCACGTCAGATCCGCGGCGAGGACGATGTTCTGTGAAATCCACCTCGTCAGGACTCATGCCGCCGATCGCGACTGCTTCCCGCTGGCTTGACCGATGACTTTGGCCATTTCTTCGGGGCTCATGCTCGCCGCGGCGTACCCGCCCTGGGCCACCGACTTGGGCATCCCATACACCACGCAACTGGGCATGTCTTGCGCAATCACCCGCGCCCCCGCCGCCTGAAGGTCCCGCGAGCCGAGCATCCCATCATCGCCCATGCCGGTGCAGACAAAGCCGAGCGTCCTCTTGCCGCTGACCTTCGCGGCGCTGGAGAACAGCTCGTTCACCGAGGGGCGATACAACGCCGTCGTCGGCTCCGGGCCGATATCAAGCGTGAATCGACCGGGGCCGCCGCGCACGCGCGTGTGCAGCCCGCCGGGGGCGATGTACACGGTGCCCGCGTTCATCTTCATACCGTGCTCGGCGTGCAGCACGGGGACATTGGCAACAGTGTTCAACCGCTCAGCGAGGCTCTTGGTGAACAGGACCGGCATGTGCTGGGCGATCACCACCGGCACGTGCAACTCCGGCATCAGCGCTGTCACGAGCGTCTCAAGCACCGGCGGCCCGCCGGTGCTGGCGCCGATCACCACCAGATCCAGCTCGCGCGGATCGACCCTGAAGACGGCAGTATTCGGCAACGCACGAACAGGGCGAGGTGCCGATCCCCGGAGCCGGCGCGTCATCGCGATTGCCTTGATCTTGGCCAGCAGATCATCGCGCATCGCATCGATGTTCAACGAGAACGTCGAGCCCTCTTTGGCGATCACGTCCGCGGCGCCGCTGCGCAGGGCCGCCAGCGCCTCATGGCTGCCGGCCGAGGTCAGGCTCGAGCACATCAGCACCGCCGGCGGCGCTGGCACCTCGGCCATGATCTTCTTGAGCGCCGTCAGGCCGTCCATCACCGGCATCTCGACGTCCAGCGTCAGCACGTCCGGCTGGAGCTGACGGCACAGGTCGAACGCCTCCTGGCTATTCTTCCCGGTGCCGACAATCTTGAAAGCAGGATCGGCCTCGAGCATCCGCCGCAGCGCATTACGCATGAAGGCCGAGTCGTCGGCAAGGACCACTCGGAGAATGCCCGGCAAGGTGTTCGGCGTTGGTGCGATCGTCATTGGCGCTCCGGGGTCCTTGGAAGTCGGGTCATCGGTCCGGCGTGGGTCGGTATTGATCCCGGCCGCCCAGAGCGCGATCCGGCGCGAGTTCTCGGACGATGCTCCCGCGATAAATGTGACGTCCGCCACGCCCGCCACACGCGGCAACGAAAGCGATCGGTGATCTTTCGAAAGATCCCATCCCCGCCCGGCGTCCGTCCGATGACCCCTTTCCATGTGTTCGTCCACGCCTGTACTGTGTTGGATTCTCGACGATTGCCCCCTGAGCCGTCGGTTGGTTGCCGCTCGTTTCACGCAGGCTGGCCATCGCGTCGAGACCTTCAGTGACGCGCGCGATCTCCTGACGCACCTCAAACAGCCCACCGACCGCGCATCGCTGTTGATCACCGATGAGCAGATGCCCACCTCGCGCGGCCAGGATCTGCTGGAAGCCGCACGGGCGCTCGGGTTCCGAGGCGTGCGCGTGCTCATGTCCGCCTCGCCGGAACTCATCACACCCACAC
>JAIEQQ010000677.1 GCA_019747615.1 Phycisphaerales bacterium | reverse complement strand
GACGACGACGCGGGCGACAAAGTCGCAGGCGTCGCGCTGGAGCGTGCAGGAGTGAACACGCTCGCGAAGGCCGACCCGTAATCTGTGCCATAGGAGGCGGACGGCCCCGAAGAAGCCGGGGCACTTGCCGCCGTGGTCGCAGAGGTCGGGGCAGGAGCCGGGGAAGTCGCCGCGGGGCGTGCCGCCGTGACCGCCTGATACGCCGCCTGGGCGATCGCTTCAGCGCCCTGGGGGACGTTAGCGTTGACCACGGCGGCTTGCGTGAGGACGGCGGCTTCATTGATCAGCCGAAGCGACGGACGCAACCCAGCGGCAACCACGGCGTCACGCGCGGCCGCGTCCGTGAAGTTGACCGGCACGGGATAGCCCGCCGCCCGGTCGTATCGCGCGAGGACTTCGGGCTTCGGGTTGACCAGCGGGCCTTGCAGATACACCTTGACGCGATCGAGGAACGCTTGCTTGGCCACGGCGTTGTCCCGATACTGCCGCTGGTTGTAATCGGGCGGCGTCAGGACCGAGTAGTTTGCGCCCGCGCCACGGGTCGCAAGCTCAATCCGCTTGTCTTCAAACGCGCGAACCGCCCAACTCCAGCGCCCAACCGCACTGGCAAGCCCGTTGTCTGGCGTGTACTTGCTTGCGGGCCAGTCTTGAAAGACTGCCGGGTTCTGAGTCAGGGCAAACCGAAATCCCGGAACCGTTCGCATCTCCGTTGCGCCGTTGCACTCGCCAGGAGCGCAGGGGAGTCGGAACTCCCACACGACATCAATCGGCGTGACAGTCAGCGTGTACTCGTCGGGCCAATGCGAATCCATCGGGTCGAACAAATCCATAGCGCCCATGCCGCGCCGACTGCACGCGGCGCAGCCAAGCCCCCCCACTCGCCGCCCCGCACCGCTCGACAACGACGCAGAGGGACCGCGACCGCGCCGGAGTGAACCGGATCGGGAGGTCGAGGCAGTCTTGCGGGTCGGTGCAAACATTGGTCTTGTGCCCTGTGGTCCGTGCGTCGTCGTCCGTTGCGCGTGAGGGAGGGGGTGTTTAGCGGGACTTGCGGCGAGTCAGGATGATGAAGCCGACGCCAGCGATCGCGGCCGGGACAACCCAGCCAGGCAGAGATCCGCCGTCACCGCTCGCGCTTCCTTGCGCCCGCGTCGCGGCCTGCTGTTGCTCGGCGAAGAGGAGTTGACGCGCGGCAGCGGCGGCGGCAGCCTGCGCGTTGCTCGCGTTGTAATCGTGCTGAGGGAGGTTGGGCTCGTTGCCGAGGATCGAGCCGATGACCCCGGCCAGCGGCCCGGACTGGAGAACGTTCAGGACCGAGCCGACCGAACCGCCAATCGAGCCGATCGCGCCGGAGATGCCGCCGATGATCGAGAGGGGATCGAAGAACCCGAGCCCGCGTGAGGAGCGAAGATCGTTCGCGGCGGCGGCGATCACACTCACACGCTCGGCCAGTGGCGCGAGCCGTCCGTCGAAGTTGCCGCGAGACAGCAGGTCAAACGCGGCGGCGTATGCGGTCACAGTTTCATTCGGCATCATCGCCAGCGCTTGGCGGAGCTTCGCGTCGTCGGCGGCGACGAAGATCAAGCCCAGAATCTGCCGCGCTTCGGGCGTCATGCGCCGGCCCACGCGAGCAAACAGCGCGTCGAGATTGATCGTCGGTGCAGCGTTCATGGCTTCTCCGGGGGCTTTGAAGCACGCTCGCGCTCAATGCGCTCCACGAGCTTGCACAACTCGTTGATCTGTGCGATTGACTGCCTGTTGCTTTCGATCTGCTGATCAAGCCGGGTCTGCCACTTTCCGATCAAGCCCTCAGCCATCCAGCGAATGACGAAGCACACAACAATCAGCGTGAAGAGGCCGAGGGCCACGTCGCCGTACTTCGTCAGCGACGATGTCACGCTGCCGATTTCTCCGGCTGCCTGACCAAGCGTGACGATTGCGTGCTGCAACATGGGGGGCTCGCGAAGGTGAAAGGTGAGAGCGGGCGTGTTGAGCGTGAAGCATCGAGCCCGCGCGTGTGCGCGGCAATGCGTTACGGACACGGTGTCCGTAATCTCTTGAAAATCACGGCACGCCAGCGGCGAGCTTGATCAGCGGAACGATCGTCGCGATCGCTTCACGCGAGATGTCCCGCGAGGTCTCCAGCTGCGCGATCAACGCGGCACGCTGATCGGCTGAGAGGCTTTGCATGTAAACCACGAGCCGGTCATACGCCTCATTGCTCGCGCGGGTCGGCTCGCTCGAACTCTGCGTGATCGAGAGGCCCTTGAAACTCACGCCGTTGACACTCGCCTCGTCGATCTTGATCGTCTCGTCGGTTCCAGAGCGAAAGACCGCGAGCTTGTCGCCGAAGGGAACGATGATCGTGCGCGTCGTCCCGCCGACGCTGAGATCGTCAGCTTGTGCGATCGGACCATCGGGGCCGTGCAGCGAAAGACCCGTGCGATTCGCAGCGCCCGCGCCGCTGGCCGTCGCAAGCCCACCGGGCTCCGGCGTGCTGATCGTCGTCGGACTCGGCGACGCGATGTCGGTCGAATCGCGCGTGAACGCGGCACGCGGGCCGACGTGCTGGCACCCACCCGCCAACGTCAAGATGGCGAAGTAGACGAGCAGAATGAACAGAGCGCTTACGGCGTGAAGACGGGCGGTTTGGGTTCTCATGCCCGAACCATCGACGCCAGCGCCAGCCGAAGCAAAGCGTTACGGACTCCCTGTCCGTAATCTCTTTGGACCCGAACGAAAAAACCGCCCCCAAGAGTTACCATGCTACTGGGGGCGGCTCGTTTGACCCCGGTCAGGTGGGGTCGATATTTTGTGTTGACAAACCGAATGGAGGAACGATACTCTAGGCAACCATGCTACACGGTCAAGGACACGACCACCAAGATATCGGGCGAACAGGCCCCACAGCTTCAACGGGTGGTGCATTTTCACTCGGCCAGCTCGCCGCGTCGCTCCCCCCGAGGGCTTTTCAGGTATACGCCGTGATGTCCGATCTCGCCGACAACCGGGGCCAGTACACGCAGGGCCTAGGGCTCATCATGCGGACGCTGGGCTTGTCGCGATCGACGCTGAGTCTCATCCTCAACGACCAACCCGAACGCGGCGGACTCATCGCCCGAGGGCTCGTGCGCGTCGCCCAGGCGGCGGGAATGACCCCCACTTACGCCGTTGCCCCGTTCCCCCAGACTGCCAGCGCCCGCGCGTTCGGCACGCCCGGCTTGCAGGTTATGT
>JAIEQQ010000031.1 GCA_019747615.1 Phycisphaerales bacterium | reverse complement strand
CCACGGGCTCGGGCAAGACGACGACGCTGTACGCGGCCCTGGCGGAGCTGAACTCGCCGGAGCGCAACGTCGTGACCATCGAAGACCCGGTGGAGATCCGGCTGCCGATGATCCGGCAGGTGCAGACTAACGCCGAGATCGGGCTGACATTCGCTGGCGCGCTGCGATCGATCCTGCGACAGGACCCTGATGTCGTGCTCGTCGGTGAGATCCGCGACGAAGAGACCGCCCGCATCGCGATGCAGGCGGCGCTGACGGGGCACCTGGTGCTGAGTTCATTGCACACCAATGACGCGCCGGGGGCGATCCCGCGCCTGCTGGATTTCAACTGCCCCGCGTTCGCGATCAGCGGCTCGCTGCTGGGCGTGATCGCCCAGCGGCTGGCACGGCGTGTGTGCGTTGACTGCACCAAGCCCGCGCAGGTCACGCCGGCGTACGCCAAGCGATTCGCGCTGGACCCGAGCGAGCGGTTCTGTGCCGGAGTGGGTTGCGCGCGGTGTTCTGGGTCTGGCTATCGCGGGCGGCTGGGCCTCTATGAGCTGTTGATGATCACCGGCAGTGTGCAGAACGCGCTGGACGGTGGCGACGCGGTGCGCATCCGGCGTAGCGCGCTGGAGAGCGGCATGAAGCCGATGTGGATGGACGGCCTCGACAAGGCCCGCCTCGGGCTGACGACGCTGGATGAGGTCGCGCGGATGGCGGCGGTGGCAAGCATCGATGTCGCAGCGACCGAGAGCGTCCGCAAGGCGGCGTGACGGCGGGGCGACAAGTGCGACGAAGTTGATGATCGAAGAAAGACACTGAATGAGCGTGCTGACGTACAACTTCAAAGCGATCAACAAGGCCGGGCGCACGGTGCGATCGACCGTTGACGCTGCGTCTGAGAGCGAGGCCTTCCGCCGCCTCAGCACCGAGGGCCTCACGCCCGTGTGGATCCGGCACGCCAAGGACCGCGCGACGCGCGGGCGCGTGCGAGCTCGCGAGATCGCGGCGTTCACCGGCCAGTTCGGCGTGCTGATCGGCGCGAGAGTTTCCATCGGTGATGCGCTGCTTTCGATCAGCGAGCAGGAGGCCAACCCACGGCTCAAGGCGATCATCCAGCAGACCGCAGGGCGCATCGAGGCCGGCGAGAGCATCGCGGCGGCGCTGACGCCGCATCGCGCAGTCTTCGGCGAGATGTACATCGAGACGATCCGAGCGGCCGAGAAATCCGGCTCGCTGGGCAAGGTGCTGGAGCACCTCAGCGAACTGATGGAACGCAGCGAGGAGACGCGCCGGCAGGTCAAGGGCGCGATGATGTACCCCTCGTGCGTGATCGTGGTGCTCGTGATCGCGGTGGCGTTCCTGATCGGCTTTGTCATCCCCAAGTTCGCGAGGATGTTCAAGGCCCGCAACGTCGATTTGCCGGATCTGACGCGCGTGCTGATGTTCATCGGCGAGTCGCTGCAATCGTACTGGTGGGCTTATCTCGGCGCGATCGGCCTGGTGATCGTGGTTGTCAGGGCGATGCTCAACTCCGAGAGCGGGCGCGAAGTGATCGATCGAATGCTGCATCGCGTGCCGGTCATCGGCACGCTCCTGCGCGGCGCTGCCATGAGCCGCTTCTGTCACGTCATGGGCATGAGCATCAGCGCCGGGCTCGGGCTCATCGAGAGCATCGAGCTGGCCGGGCGCTCCGCGGCCAGGCCGATGCTCAAGGGCGATGTTGATCTGCTGACCAGCTCCGTCCGCGCCGGCTCCAAGCTCACCGACAGCCTGCGGCAGTGTACCTATATCACGCCGTTCACCCGCCGCATGCTGTCATCGGGTGAGGCCAGCGGCGAGGTGGGTCGGATGTGCGCCGTGGTGGCGCGCCACTACGACCGAGAATCTGCGCATACGGCCAAGAACATCTCAACGCTGATTGAACCTGTGCTGGTTGTCGTGATTGCGATGGTTGTGCTGGTGGTGGCCCTGGCGATCTTCCTTCCAATGTGGAACATGGTCAACCTCGTCGGTTGATGTCTCGATAGTCAAGGAGTGCACCGGGGTGTTCCCTCGGTCGCCGCCGCGAATGTTTGTGACGTACAGAACTTTGGAGGTTGTTGAAATGGTAAAGAATCGAGTCAATCGTCGTCGTGCCGCGTTCACGCTCATCGAGCTGATCGCCGTCATCGTCGTGCTCGCCATTCTCGCGGGCGTGGCGGTACCGCGGTACTTTGATTACAGCGATCGGGCGCGCACCGCCGCGACGCAGGGCACGCTGGGCAATGTCCGCTCGGCGATCCAGAACTTCTACGCCAACAGCTCATTGAGCGGCACGCCGGCGTATCCCACGCTGGTGCAGATGCAAACGCTGGGCACGGTGTTGCAGGACCAGCTGCCGAACAACCCGTACAACAATCTCTCGACGATCACCGCCGCGACGGGCGCGGAGTTCACCGCCCGCACCGTGGGCGGGACTGCGGGCTGGCGCTACTACGTGGACAACGCCACGACGCCCCCGAGCTACGGCTTCTACATCAACAGCAGCACCACCACCACGATGCCCGCGTCCGGTGGCGGCTTCATGACCGCCAACCAGCTCTGATCGCCATCGGGCGCCGCGGCGGCGCAGCGCCCGTGATCTGTGTGACACTCCCGGCTGACGTCGATTCCGCTCCTGAACTCTCGACGCACGCCTCATGCCTATTGCAGCGATGCACACTTCGAAGCGCTCTGCGGGCTTCACGCTCGTCGAACTTCTCGTCGTCGTTGTTGTCCTGGCGATCCTGTCCGTCGCGGCGGTCCCGAGCGTCAATGCGATGCGGTCTGTCCGCGAGCGCGGCGCGACGCAGCAGCTCCTGCGCGACATCGGCTTTGCCCGCCAGCGTGCGCAGGCCACGGGCGTCACATCATGGGTCCGGTTCAGCCCGGCCACGAGCGCGTACAGCGTGCTGGCAGAGAGCGGGCCCGGCGCGGGGCGGGCCACGGCGCTGACGATCTCCGACCCGGCGATTGGAGCGCCGATGTCCGTCTCGCTTCCGAACAGCGAGTTCGCTGGCGTCACGTTTCAGGTCGCGGGCCTGACCGGCAACGAGGTTGGCTTTGATCGATACGGCCGGCCGATGCTCGTCGACACCAGCATTCTGTCCTCGAACGCGACGATCACGCTCAGCGCCGGGCCGAGCGTGACGATCACTGCTCGCACCGGCCTGGTCTGGGCGACGTTCCCATGAGCGATGGAGTCATGAGCACGACACCAATGAGC
>JAIEQQ010000387.1 GCA_019747615.1 Phycisphaerales bacterium | reverse complement strand
CAAGCGAGCCGCGGCTCGCACGCCCGAAGCCTGATCCGCATCCAGTCGAACCGCCCCCAACCCCCCCCCCGGACCCACCCCGCCCCGCGAGTTATGGACCGGCATGACCATCGACTCGCCGCCACTGCTGCCGATGGCTGCGTCACGCGCCGGCTTGGTCGCTGGCGCAGCGCTCGGACGCTGAAACACGCGCGGGTCGGTCGCCGATGATCCGGCATTGCTAGACGCGGCCTTCGCCTGCGAGACCCCCGCCGCAATCGTGGTCGGGGCCGGCGTCGGCGCCTGATCGCGCAGGGATGGGGCGTTCTGGCGGGCAGCCCGGTCACTCGCCGCCGCGCCGCTGAGGAGCGAACGCTCGTCATTGCTCTGGGTAATCGTCGCGCCCACGCGGCTCATCATTTCCTGTGCGCGACTCGGGCTCGCGCCTTGCGCCGCGGCACGCGGGCGCGCCGGCTCGGCACTCGCATCGGCGGTCAATCGACTCTTGGCCCTCAGCGTGGTGCCGACATTCACGTTGTCACTGGCGGTCACCTCGACCATGTCGCGGGCGCCGAGGCCGAAGAAGCCGCCGTGCTTGAACATCCGGGTGTGGAGAATGACCGCCTCGCGTCCGAGGTCCTTCTTGACCTGAGCGAGTGCGTCGGCCATCGATTGTGCGCGATACGTCTTGAGCTTCATTCCTCGCCTTCCATGGCTCGGTCCGTCAGCGGGTGCATCGCGGGCATCCTGCCCGCATCGTGACATGTCTGGCGAGTTTGGCGAGCCGACGACTCCGCGTCAACTTCCCACACGCACGCGCCACGTCCACCGCCACCGCCCCCACTGCATCGTCGCGACGCCCGCGCAGACTTGAGCAAGACGCGATGATCGCGTCGGGCTGATCGAGGGCGTTCACCCCAATCACCTTTCGCCCCCACACTCACCACCCCCGCACCCGGACCTTGGCACCCCATCTGCACCCTCACCACCATCACGCCGCGGCGGCCTCCGCGCCCGCCTCGGCCCCCTCGCCCGCCGGCGTGATCAGTGCGAGCGACTCAACCTCGACGGAGTTCACCACCTCGTTGTACCCCAGCACCGCCGCGTTTGGTGCCTGCGGCTCGATCAACTGGCGCACCGTCGCCCGCACCTGCGGCGAAGCCAGCAGCACCGGCTGATGGCCGAGGTTCGACAGGTGCCGCACGCCCTTGATGAGCTGCCCGGTGATCCGGGCCGCCTGCAATGCGCCCATCTTCACGCTCGTGCCCGAGGGCGAGCGATCGATGCACGCGTTGATCTCGTCCTCCAGCGCCGGGTCCAGCGTCGCGCACACCAGCTTCTGCTGCCCGTCATCGCCCGGCACCGTGTACTGGTGGCTGATCGAGCGACGCAGCGCGTGCCGCACGTACTCGATCAAGACATCCTGGTCCTTGGTCTTGCTCGACCAGTCGCCGAGGGTCTCGAGGATCGTCTCCAGATCACGGATCGGCACACGCTCGCGCAGCAAGCTTTGCAGGATCCGGTGCAGGTCGCCGGGCTTCACGACCGCCGGCACGGTGTCCTCCACCAGCTTCGCCGCCCGCGTCTTGAGCTGTGTGATGAGCTCGTTGACTTCTTGACGCGTGAGCAGATCCGCCGCGTTCGTGCGGACGACCTCGGTCAGGTGCGTCGCCAGCACCGCCGAGGGCTCGACCACGGTGTAGTTCATGGTCTCGGCGCGGGTCTTGAGCGCCGACTCGATCCAATACGCCTCCAGGCCAAACGCCGGCTCGCGCGTCGGCTCGCCCTCGATCGGCCCAGTGGCCATGCCGCTGTTGATCGCCATCAGTCGCCTTGGCACCGTCATGCCGCGCGCCACCGCGTTGCCCTTGATCTTGAAGCGATAGTCAAACTGCTGGAGCTGCAGGTTGTCTCGAATACGCACCGGCGGCAGGATGAAGCCCAACTCCGCCGCGAGTTGGCGGCGGATCGCGCTGATGCGGTCCAGCAGATCCCCACCCTGGCCGGCGTCAATGAGTTCGACAAGCCCGAAGCCAACTTCGAGCTCCATCGTGTCCAGCTTCAGCAGTGACTCCGGCGATGGCGGCTCCGGCTTGGCCATCGGCGCCGGCTTCTCGCCACCGACGGGCTTGCGGGCAAAGGGGTTTACGCCGCCCATGACAATGCCGCAGCCGATGAGGCCCAGCCCGATGACCACCAGAGGCAGGGTGGGCAGGGGCGTCGCGACCAGCGCGAGCATGAACGCGCCGGTGATGTACATGCCGCGCGGATGCGCGGCGACCTGGCCAGAGAGCTGCGAGCCCAGGTCGTCCTTGCTCGCCGAACGGGTGACGATGAGGGCGCTGGCGATCGAGACGATGAGCGCGGGGATCTGGCTGGTGAGGCCGTCGCCGATGGTCAAGAGCGTGAAGACGTTGGCCGTCTGGCCGATCTCCCACCCGCGCTGCACGACGCCGATGGTGATGCCGCCGACGACGTTGATGGCAGTGATCACCAGACCCGCGATCGCGTCACCCTTGACGAACTTGCTGGCACCGTCCATCGCACCGTAAAAGTCCGCCTCCTGGCTGATCTTGTCGCGACGACGCCGGGCCTCGGCCTCGTTGATCGTGCCGGCGTTCAAGTCCGCGTCGATGGCCATCTGCTTGCCGGGCATCGCGTCGAGCGTGAATCGGGCCGCGACCTCGCTGATGCGCCCGGCACCCTTGGTGATCACGATGAACTGCACGAGCACCAGGATCAGGAAGATGATGATGCCGACGACGAGCGAATCACCGGCGACGAACTTGCCGAACGCGCTGATCACCTGCCCGGCCACTCCGATCGCCTCCTCCGGCGTCGCGGCGTTCGCCGTGAGAATCAACCGCGTCGAGGCAATGTTCAGCGTCAGCCGAAGCAGCGTCACCGCCAGAAGCAGCGAAGGGAACACGCTGAACTCCAGCACCTCGCGCATGTAGATCGTCGTCATCAGGATCATGAGCGACAGCGCGATGTTGAAGCAGATCAGCGCGTCCATCGCCATCGGCGGCAAGGGCACCAGCAACGCCCCGATCATGCACACAAAGCCCACGGGCACAAACAAGCCCTTGTGCTTCAGCACCCGCTGTGTCCACGCGGGCAAAGGCAACGCCGGGATTCTCGCATCACTACTCATAGCCGCACATCACCACTCTGCCACTTTGCCACTTTGCCACTTCCCCGATCATCCCGCCTTCCGCTTCTCCAGCTTGTACACCTGCGCCAGC
>JAIEQQ010000341.1 GCA_019747615.1 Phycisphaerales bacterium | reverse complement strand
TTGTGGTCGTGCCCGTCTCCGTCTTTATGGTCGTGGCCGTCGGCCTTTGTCGCTCCGGTTGTTCCGGCAGCGGGCTTGGCGGGTGTCTCGGCCTTCTTCTCGCAGCCGGTGAGGCCGACGGTGAGGGCGAGCATGGGGACGGCGAGTGCGAGCGTGATGGTGCGAACTGTGTTCATGAACAATGCTCCTTCTTATGAGTTGGTGGACACGGACTTCCTGGGTGCGCGGCGCAGCAGGCGGGCCAGAACGCCCGGCCGCTCCGTTGCTTCGCGCTTCACCTTGAACGCCAGCGCGTAGCCGGCGGGGACGACGAACAGATTGAGGAACGTGGAGGAGACCAGCCCGCCCAGCACGACGATCGCCAGCGGGGCGAGCAACTCGCTGCCGGGCTTGCCCTTGGCGAGCGCGAGCGGGATCAGGCCGAGCATGGCCGTGAGGGCGGTCATCAGGATGGGCACCAGACGCTCCATCGATCCCTGGATGATCGAGTCGCCGATGGACTTGCCCTCGTGCTGCTGCAGGTGGTCGTAGTGGTTGACAAGCAGGATGCCGTTGCGGACGGCGATGCCAAAGAGCGTCACGAATCCCACCATGCTGGCGATGGAGATCACCGGCGCGATGTAGCGGCTGGACGACAGCCCGAAGAGCGAGAGCGTGTTGCTGAAGACGCCCGGACTTTCGGTGATGTAGATCGCCGCGATGCCGCCGATCAGCGCGAGCGGCAGGTTGAGCATGACCAGCAGCGCGACGCGGGCCTTCCCGGTCGACAGTTGGAGCAGCAGGAACATGAAGACCGCCACGCCCGCGCCCATGATGTAGATGGTGCGGCTGGCCGACTGCTGGGCCTCGAACTGACCGCCGTAGTGCACCGTGTACCCGGCCTTCTGCACGATCGGGTCCACCTTGGCCTGCACCTGAGCCACGAGTTGCCCGAGGTTGTAGCCCTCGGCGACGTTGGTCGAGACCACCGCCTTGCGCTGGGCGTTCTCGCGGGCGATCAGGTTGCTGGTCTTCTCCGGCCCGATGTCGGCAACCTCGCGCAAGCGGACGATCGCTCCGCCCGCGCCGCGCAGTTGCAGGTCCATGATCTGGTCGATCCGCTCCCGCTCGCTCTCGGCCAGGCGCACCACCATCTCATAGCGACGAACGCCCTGGTTCACCTCCGCGACCGACTCGCCGTAGAGCGCCTGCTGCACCTGCTCGGCGGCCGCGCCGGGCGAGAGCCCCGCCGCCACGAGGTCCTGCGGGCGGTAGCGGATCGGCAGCGAGGTGATCATGATCTCGCGGTTGGCCGCGACATCGCGCGTGCCGGGGATCGGCTTGATCGCCGCCTCGATTTCCTTGGCGACCGTGCGAAGGACATCAAGGTCGTCGCCATAGACGTTGATGGCAATCGCGGCGGGCGTGCCCGACAACACGTGGCTCAGCCGGTGCTCGATGGGCTGGCCGACCATGGTCGTGATGCCCGGAATGTTGGCGATGATCCGGTCGATCTCCGCCCGGACGGTGTCCTGGTCCACGCCCGTCTTCATCGTGACCTCAACCTCCGAACTGCTGACCGGTTCGGCGTGCTCATCGCGCTCGGCCCGTCCCGTGCGCCGCGTCACGCTCTGTACGCCTTCGATGGCGGACAACTGCGCCTCGACGCCCGTGGCCAGCCGGTTGCTCTCGACCAGCGATGTGCCGGGCGGTGCGAGCAGGAAGACGGTGAACGTGCCCTCCTTGAAGGCCGGGAGGAACGAACTTCCGAAGGTGGACATGAGGACCAGCGAGGCCACGGTCAGCACGCCCGCCCCGCCCAGCACCAGACCCCGGTTCCGCACGCTCGTGCGCAGCGTGGGTTCGTAACCGCGCTTGAGCACGCGGACAAGCCACCCGTCGTGCTCCCCGTGCCCGCCCGCCGCGTGCCCGTCCTTGTCCTTTTTGCCGAACGAGCCGGAGAAGAGCCACTTGCACAGCGCGGGCGTGACCGTGAGCGCCACGATCAGCGAGGCCATGATCGAGATGATGTACGAGATGCCCAGCGGCTGGAAGAACCGCCCTTCCAGCCCTTGCAGGAAGAGCAGCGGTACGAAGACCATGCAGATGATGATCGTCGCGAAGACCACCGACGAACGGATCTCGTTGCTGGCGGTATAGATGACCTCGACCAGCGACTTGCGCTGGTCCTCGGGCAGCACCGCGTTCTCTTTGAGCCTGCGCAGCACATTCTCCACATCGATGATCGCGTCGTCCACCAGTTCGCCGATGGCCACGGCCAGGCCGCCCAGCGTCATAACGTTGATCGAGAGTCCAAAGGCCCAGAGCAAGAGCAGCGCGACCGCGAGCGACAGCGGTAGGGCCGTGAGCGTCACGATCGTGGCCCGCACGTTGAGCAGGAAGAGGATGAGGATGACCGCGACGATCACGCTCGCCTCGATCAGCACCTTCACGACGTTGCGAATGGACCGCTCGATGAACCGCGCGGCCCGGAAGGGATCGCGGTTCAAGATCATGCCCTTGGGCATGGCCTTTTCCATCTGGTCCAGCACCCCGTCGATCTGCGTCGTCAGGTTGAGCGTGTTGGTCCCGGGGGACTTCTGCACGCTGACGACGACGGCCGGCAGTGCGCGATCGGCGGCGGTGCCGCGCTTGGGCGACGGCCCGAGTTGTACGTCCGCGACTTGCCCGATGGTCACCGCCGCCCCGTTGTGGATGCGTACAAGCGTGTTCTTGATGTCCTCGGCGCTGGTCACGCGGGCGGTCTGTCGGATGGGCAGTTCCTGGTTCTCCCAGTTGGGAACATACCCCGCGCTCGCCGTGCTGTGCGCCCCCTTGGCCGCCTCGACCACATCGGAGATCGTCAATCCGTACAGGGCCAACTGGTCCTGCTTCACGTTGATCTGGTACTGCGGCAGTTCGCCGCCGATGGCCACCACCTGGGCCACGCCCGGCACCGCCAGCAACTTGTTCCGCAGGTCAAACTCCGCGAAGGAGCGCATGGCCAGCGGGCTGACCGAGCCGTCGGGCGACGACAAGGCCATGATCATGATCTCGCCAGTAATGCTGGTCACGGGCGTGATCTCGGCGTGCGCGTTAGGGGGAAGGCTGCCTCGCACCGACGAGAGCCGCTCGCTGACCAACTGGCGGGCGCGGTAGATGTCCATGCCCCAGTCAAACTCGACCCACACGATGGACAGACTGGTCGCGCTCGCCGACCGGACCCGCCGCGTGCCGGGCAAGC
>JAIEQQ010000738.1 GCA_019747615.1 Phycisphaerales bacterium | reverse complement strand
CGCCAGACGCCCGCCCCGCGCTCGGACGGGCGAAACAAACTCTGTCGCCAAGCGCGGCTGTTCCCGCGGGCCAAGCCACGCGATCTGGCCCGGGAAGTACCTAACGCCATCCGCCTCCCCTCCCGTAAGGCTTCCGGCTGTAAGGCTCCCGCTAGGCGCGGCCTGGCACACGACCTGCATGGGCGCTGCGGTGGGGACGCCGGGGACGGGAGAAGAGGATTCAGAAAGAGAGAGATCATTCAATCTTTCAATACCTGCTTTCCGCCCACGGGCACGCGACGCGTGGGCGCGCGCGGGGAATAGATGAACGATTGAACTTTCTTGTTCAGGCCAGCGCATACACCACCCTCGGCTTGGTTGCTGTCTCCTCGGTCACCTGCTCGATCTGCCCAGTTTCCAGGAGGTTGTCGATGACTTCCTGCCGTTCCCGCTGGGTGAGCCACTGCGTCTTGCGGCACAGTTCACTGCGGGAGATCTTTCCGTCCGCCTTGCGAACGATGCCCAGCACACGCTTCTGCCGGGCGTCGAACACGCCGTCGGCAACCCACTCGTGGGCGATGTAGAGCATCCTCCGTGTCAAGTACTCCGACAGGTCACACGCCCAACGGGCCGCAGCGGCGTCGATCACTGGTTTCGGGGCGTTGGCGGAGCAGGCATAGACCAATGCGAGGCGGCACGCCTTCTCTTCGGCCCGTGCCCAGAGCGACCGTCCGGCCTGATCCGGCCTGCCGAGTTCGGCGTCAACCGTTGCCGCCAGCGCATCGAACAACGCGCCGGCCTCCGGCGTGGCATCGACGACGAGGGGCTCGGGATGCTCGCCGGCGAGGTTGCCGCCGGGCTTGAACGATCCCCACCATGCAGCGGCCTGCTTGATCGCCTCCGGCACCGGCCGCGCCTTGGCTCGCTGACGCGCCGGCGTCGCGGTCGCCTCGAACACGAGCAGACGCGCGATGAACCCGTCGCTGAGGCTGTCGGCGGTGAGCGACTCGTAGAAGTGCTCGGGGACGGTTGTGCCGTAAACACTGACGCACGGCTGGTCGACCACCTTGTTCCGCTTGGCGTCGGCGTAGGCCTTGCCGCGGAAGATCGTGTCGGCACTGGAATAGAGCTTCATCAGCGCCGTGAGGACGTTGAACAAGTGCGGGGCCTTCTTGGGATCGCCGATGGTGCGCAGGAAGCGCCCGAACTCATCGATCTGGAACAGGATCGCGGGCTCCGTCTCCACGGCGGTGACCAGCCCCGCATCGGACGCGAGGTCCTCGTTCCCCTCGTGCTCGACCATGTCGGCGGCGAAGAGCACGTTCTTGTTCACCTTGCGGGCGTGGTCCTTGCCTGCGCCCGATGGGGCGACGCCGACACTGTAGAGATTGGTGCGGTTGCCGCGCTCATCGCGCACCTTGCGTGCCGCGAGCACGGCTTGCAGACAGACGCCTGCGGCGAGTGCGAGCACGGGCTGCGGCCGCGTGGCGGTGGCGAGGTTGTACGCGACCACCTGCTCGATCAGCCCGGGCACATGGAGGAGGTGCTCGGGGAACGGACCGGGATCGGGAACACGCTGCGACGGTGCTCGCTGCGCGTCATCGCGGCGGCGCTCGGGGTCGAATCCGGAGAGGTCCACGTCGCTGGCCTCCACGGGCCCCGTGTCACGAAGCCAGCCGAGCGGTTTGTCGTGCGGCTTGCTCGCGGCGTCCGTCACCTTGTGACGGAGTTCCTTCTCCGTCCACGGCGGATCGCAGCGCGGGTTGTAGCGGTCCGCCAGCAACCGGAACGCTGTCTCCGCGTCGAGGCCGAAGCCATGAACCATCGCGGTCGCGGCGGTATAGGTCTGGCTGTGGCCGCCCGAGCCGGAGATTGCCGGTGGGATGCGGTCGAGGTACGCGGCGGCGCGGCGCTCAACGTGGTCCTGTGGGAGCGCAGGGAAACGATCGCTCCTGAGCGGAGCGGGTTGGGAAGCGATCGGTTCCTTGCGCCCGTGCCGCTTCTCGGTCACCGCCTCTGCGAGCGCCAGAACAGCCGCGGCCAACTCCGCGTGGTCGATGACAGCGGGATCGCCCTCGAGCGGGTCATAGGGCTCGCCGCTGGGGTGCGTGCCCGGGCCGACGACGGTCTGCGCCCCCGTGCTGCGGAGCTCGACCATCATCTTGCGGGAGACCGGGTCCTGGTGCTTGCGGGTCAGCGCCCCCTCACAGATGTACCACCAGTGCGAGGCGGGCTTGCCGGGCCGGCCCGACTTCGCGCCCGTCGCAGGCAAGAACTCCGGTGCGAGCGCCACCGCTTCCGCGCAGTCAAGGTCGACGTCGACGAGCCAACCGCTGGGCTCGCCCAGCAGCAGTCCGATGTTGCCGGTGCCGTTGAAGTGCTGGGGCAAGTCGGGTTCATCCAGGCGCAGGGTCTGCCAGCCCTTGAGCACAGGGATCTTCGTCCCTGCGGGCACCGGGATGGGCGCATACCCGCGCGACCGGTACCACCGGGCCGCATCGAGCAGGTTGTGTGTGTGCTCGGGGATGTGCATCAGAACGGGATCTCGTCATCAGGGATGCCGTGCGTCGTGCCCGCGGGCGCGCCAATGGCGTCGGGTACAGCATCGGGATCATCCAAGCGGGCGGGGCGCTCGCCGAGGTGGTGCGAAGAGACGCGTTCGAACTGGTCGCCGGCCTTCTTTTCGACGGTGATCGCCAGGGTCTGCGCGAGTGCCCCGGCCTTGGCCATCTCGACCGCCTCCTCCGTGCCGCCCGGCACCGGCTCGACCGAACGGGCACGCCACCAGGCCTCGGCTTTGGTCCGCGCGTACCCGGTGTGGTCGAAGCAGATCCACTCGCGGAAGTAGCGGTTGAATCCCACGCGGTACTCGACGCGCATCGTCAGCGGCGCGGATGGGTCGCTGCGTTTGTAGTGCACGTGGTACGTCGTCTCGCTGACGCGATGCTCCTCCCGCGTAGTCTGCCCCGAGAGGATGCCCTCGGTGCTGGCCTTGGCCTCGTGCTGCTGCTTGTTGGGCTCGGGGAACTGGTGTCCGCACTGCGGACAGGTCTGGTAGCCCGCCGCGATGAGCGCGTGGCACTCCGGACATTCCTTCGCGGGTGCCTCGCCGTCGCCACGGTCCTCGGCAGCAAGGCGGATGGCATCTACCGGCCCGTGACGCAGCACGTTGCCGCCGAAGTCCAGCACAAGGCAGTCCGCTTTGCCGGGGTGCAGCCGGAATCCTCGTCCCACCATCTG
>JAIEQQ010000322.1 GCA_019747615.1 Phycisphaerales bacterium | reverse complement strand
ACAACGCCGGGCTCGACGCGTTCCCCGGCTCGCTCACGCAGCTCCGGCGTTGCTGCGCCGAGCTGGTCTACTTCGCCAAGGCCAGCGGCGTCACCGTCGTCCTCGTCGGTCACGTCACCAAAGACGGCCAACTCGCCGGCCCGCGCTTGCTCGAGCATCTGGTCGACGCGGTCCTCTACTTCGAGGGCGATCGGTATCACGCGCACCGCGTCGTGCGGGCCGTCAAGAACCGCTTTGGCACCACGCTGGAGATCGGCCTCTTTGAGATGCGCGATGGCGGCCTGCACCAAGCCACCGACGCGTCCGGGCTCGCGGTGCTCAGCGGCGCGGGCGAGGCGCGCCCCGGCGCGGTCGTCTGCCCGGTGCTCACCGGCTCGCGTTGCCTGATGGTCGAGATTCAGGCTCTCACCGCGACCGGCTTTCTGGGTGCCGCGAAGCGCAAGAGCTCGGGCCTTGATGCCAATCGACTGGCGATGCTCATCGCCGTCCTTGAGCAGCACGCCGGGCACCGGCTCGCTGATCGCGACATCTTTGCGTCGTCGGTCGGCGGCGTGCGCGTCGTCGAGCCCGCGGCGGATCTGGCACTGCTGCTGGCGATCGCCGGCGCAAATCTTCGGCGAGCGCTTGCACCCGGTGTCGCGGTCATCGGTGAGGTCGGCCTCGGCGGCGAAGTACGCCCCGTCGGCCAGCTCATCGCGCGTGCGCACGAGGCTCAGCGACTGGGCTTCAAGTCGCTCATCGTGCCGGCCGTGAGTGCGAAGCAGGGCGCTGGGCTCGATGAGCCATCGCTGTCCAAGCTGAAGCTCATCCCCGTCAAGAGCATCGCGATGGCGATCGAGCAGCTTGGCTGAACGGCCTCGCGGCGGCCGCGTGATCACGACCGAGACGATCGCGGTGTGGGGTGTGGGTGGTGTGGGGGAAGGACGGGCGATGCGGCACCAAGTCGCGATCGTCGGTACGCTGGACGCCCGACACGGACTCTTCCAAGCCGCGATCGCACCCTCGCGTGCCGTTGCGATTCACCTCTGTGAGCCACCCATGCCCGCCCGCCGCCCGACGAAGTCCGCCAAGCCGACCTCCCATTCGAAAGCGCCGAAGCGATCGCTGAGCAAGCACGATTACTACGAAGCGTCTGTCCAGGAGCCGGAGGCGGAGATCGACTTCATGTACCAAGCGTTCAAGGCGCTCAAGCGACCACGCCCGGTGACGGTGCGAGAGGACTTCTGCGGCACCGCGATCAACTCGATCGACTGGGTGAAAGCGGGGCCGAAGAACCGCGCGATCGGCGTGGACCTGGACGCTGAGCTGCTCCGCGATGTCGCTACGAAGCGCATCGACGCGCGGCTGAATGAATCACAGCGAGAGCGAATCACGATCATCCCCGGCGACGTGCTGAGCGACGCGCTGCTCACGCCTGCACTCAAGGCCGACGCGGTGCTGGCGCTGAACTTCTCGTACTGGACGTTCAAAGAGCGCGCGGTGATGGTCAGCTACTTCAAGAACGTCCGGCGCGCGCTGACCGCACGCGGGTTGTTCATTCTCGACTTCTTCGGCGGCTCCGACGTGCTCGTCGAGCTTCAAGAGCGGCGGCGCGTGCGGAAGTTCGGCGGCTTCACGTATGTCTGGGATCAGCACCGCTACGACCCGGTCACCGGCGACTATCTGTGCAAGATCCACTTTGAGTTCCCCGGGAAGCGCGGCCGAACGCCTAGCGGGAAGCCTTCGCGAGCCGCGGACCTGCGCCCCCCGATGCGCAGCGCGTTTACCTACCCGTGGCGGCTGTGGACTCTGCCTGAAATTCGAGACATCCTGATTGACGCCGGCTTCTCGCGAGTCGAAGTCTTCACCGAGAAAGAGAACAAGCGCGGCGTTGGCACCGGCTTCTGGAAGATCACCCAAAGCGTGCCGGCGGATCTGAGCTTCGTGTGCTACATCGTCGCCGAGCCGTGAGGGAAGGGAGAGGCAGAGTGCTGAGCGATGAGCGATGAGCGGGGGAATGTACACGGAGGGGGCGGAGGTGCGCGGAGGTACACGGAGGGGAGCCGGAGGGAAGTGATGGCGGCTTGGCTTCGGTCTTTGGCGGCCCGCCGTGCCAAGGCGGGTGCTGGCCCGTTTCGGGCCAGCAGCGGAGGCGCCCGCGTTGCTCGTGGTCACGAGTATTTCAATGTCCCGCCCCCTCCGCCGCGAGACGCGGCACCTCCCCCGGTAGGAACCGAGGGAGGGCGGATGCAGTGCGCTCGGGAGGGCGCAACCCGTGCCTTCGTAGAACCTCAGGCACGGCGTCTAAAGGCGCTGCATCCGGAGCCGCTGCGTCCGGACGCGTGGGACTCGACGTTCATCGGCATGAACATGAACTAGTACTTGCGAATGACGCCGCGGACGATGCCCTGGACCTTGCACTCGCGGACGAGGATCGGCGAGAAGGCGGGGTTGGCGGGCTGGAGGCGGATGTGGTCCGTCTCGCGGAAGAAGGTCTTGAGCGTGGTCTGGCCGTCGGGCAGGAGGGCGACGACGCGATCGCCGTTGCCGGCGACATCGGTGCGCTCGATGAGGACGAAGTCGCCATCGAGGATGCCTTCATCCTTCATGCTGTCGCCGGTGACCTTGAGGGCGAACATGCTGGACTGCTTGCCGGCGCGCGGGCCGAGCAGCTCGACGATATCGAGCTCGTCGGAATCCGCGACCTTCTCAATGGGATATCCCGCGGCGATCTTGCCGACGAGCGGGAAGCGGAGCGGGCGGCTCTCATCGGGGACCGCGACGCCCTCAGCGATCGACAAAGAGCGTGCCTTGTTCGGCTCGCGCACCAGCGCGCCCTTCTTGATCAGCGCTTCGACGTGCTCGAAGACGGTCACCTTGCTGACCCCGATCTGGTCGGCGAGCTCCTGCATCGTCGGCGAATAGCCGTAGCGAACGCGCCAATCGCGAATCAGAGAGAGAATACGGAGCTGCTTGGGAGTGAGGTTCACGATTGATCTCCGGAGAAGCGGCGGGGAAACTCCCGCCAAGGTTCGATTCAACACGCCCCAGCGCGGGGAACATCAGCTTGAGCCAACATGCGTACGACGCCCGTAACGAACGGGCGATGCCATCTCGCCCGCCGAGCAGTTGGGATTGACGCGACAACTTCGCCTCGGCGGTAAGAATCCGCTCTGCGGGCGTCTGAGCCTGAATCTGCGCAACACTGCCGGCCGACTCGCCGGGCATTTCGGC
>JAIEQQ010000189.1 GCA_019747615.1 Phycisphaerales bacterium | reverse complement strand
ATACTTATACGCAAGATGAGGCAGTGATATTGGTTGGCGTGAATGTGACGACGGATTTTGCTTAAGCGATGGGGCGAAAAATTTTACTGGCAGTTTAGGATTAAAATTTGAGACGAATTTGATTTATATCAATCTTAAGCTTCTCATAACACTTTAATATTTCACATAATGTTGTTTCTGGTAAATTTTCTTTAGAAAGGAATTTTTCATGGCTACTAGAAGTATCAATTTATCCAGTCTTAATGGCAGTAACGGTTTCCGTTTAGATGGGGTATCAGCGGGTGACCGTTCTGGTTGGTCAGTCAGCAATGCAGGAGACGTCAATGGAGATGGTTTTGATGACGTGATTGTCGGTGCTTTAGGTGCTAGTGCTGTTCCGTACGGCGAAGGATCCGGTCCCAGTTATGTGGTATTTGGCAAAGCATCAGGTTTTAGTGCTGCGATGGATTTATCCAGTCTGATGGCAGCAATGGTTTTCGCTTGGATGGGCTGGTGGAAGGTCCCGCTTCTGTCAGTAATGCGGGCGATGTGAATGGAGATGGAATAGATGATTTGATTGTCGGTAAGCTTGGGGCAGATTCGAACGGCAATGACTCCGGCACCAGTTATGTGGTGTTTGGCAAAGCATCAGGTTTTAATGCTGTGATAGGTTTATCCAATCTTAATGGTAGTAATGGTTTTCGTTTGGATGGGGTGGCAGTGGACGATAAGTCGGGCTTCTGTGTCAGCACTGCTGGGGATGTCAATGGGGATGGTTCTGATGATTTAATTATTGGTGCGCCTTTTGCGACTTCGAATGGCGGATTCTCCGGTTCCAGTTATGTGGTGTTTGGTAAGGTCTCAGGTTTTAGTGCTACGATGGATTTATCAAGTCTTGGTGGTAACAATGGTTTCCGTTTGGATGGGGCAGCGGATAACGTTTCGGGCGGCTCCGTCAAAACTGCCGGGGATGTCAATGGGGATGGTTTTGATGATGTGATTGTCGGCTCTTACAGAGCTGACCCTAATGGCAATGACTCCGGCTCCAGTTATGTGGTTTTTGGCAAGGCCTCAGGTTTTAGTGCTGCGATGGATTTATCCAGTCTCAATGGCAGTAATGGTTTTCGTTTGGATGGGGAAGCAGCGGATGACTTCTTGGGCGTCTCAGTCAGCACTGCCGGGGATGTGAATGGAGATGGAATAGATGATTTGATTGTCGGTGCACGTGGAGTGTATGCAAATGGCTGGGAATCTGGTTCCAGCTACGTGATATTTGGTAAATCTTCGGGTTTTAATGCAACGATGGATATATCCATTCTTGATGGCAGTAATGGTTTTCGTTTGGATGGGGAGGCGCGGCTTGATCATTCAGGCAGATCAGTCAGTAATGCGGGAGATGTCAATGGAGATGGTTTTGATGATGTGATTGTCGGTGCTTATGGGGCTAACCCGAACTTCTCTGACTCCGGTTCCAGTTATGTGGTGTTGGGCAAAGCCTCCGGTTTTAGTGCTGCAATGGATTTATCCAGCCTTAATGGCAGCAATGGTTTTCGTCTGGATGGGGTGTCATGGGACGACATTTCGGGTTGGTCGGTCAGCACCGCCGGGGATGTGAATGGGGATGGTTTTGATGATTTGATTGTCGGTGCCATAGGAGCTGACCCGAATGGCACGGAATCCGGTTCCAGTTACGTAATCTTTGGTCGCAGCAGCTTTGAAGACGCAGATGACGCGGATTTTCAAGGTACACCGGGAGACAATAATTTTATTGGAACCAAAGCGGCGGAGAGCTTCAAGGGTGAGGCTGGTAATGATCGCATGATCGGCCGCGGCGGAGCTGATTGGTTTGATGGCGGCGCGGGCAACGATTACATCCGCATATCGGATGCCAATTTCGAGTTTGTCGATGGCGGTACGGGTACTGATACTTTAGGATTGGCAGGAAGTAACTTCAATCTAAATCTGTCCAGCGTGATCGATAAAATTCACGGTATTGAAACCATTGGCCTGTATGGTGTCGGAGATAATTCGCTGACCGTGACTGCGCAGGATGTGATCAGTTTGTCAGACAGCACGAACACATTGAAAGTGAAAGGTGATACCGGAGATAGCGTGGTTGGATTGAGCAGCGGTTGGATCGATGGCGGGGTTCACGGCAATTTCCATACTTATACGCAAGATGAGGCAGTGATATTGGTTGGCGTGAATGTGACGACGGATTTTGCTTAAGCGATGGCGCGAGAAATTTTACTGGCAGTTTAGGATGTAAATTCGAGTGAGCTTTGATTTATATCAATCTTACGCCTCTCATAACACTTTAATATTTCACATAATGTCATTTTACTGATAAGCCTCTCTTAGAAAGGAATTTTTATCATGGAAACCTTCAGCATTAATTTATCCAGTCTTGATGGCAATAACGGTTTTCGTTTGGATGGGGTGGCTGCGGGGGATCTATCCGGCATTTCCGTCAGCAGCGCGGGAGATATAAATGGTGACGGTTTTGATGATTTGATTATCGGTGCTCCGTTAGCCGACCCAATTCCAGAATCATTTCCTAGCGGTTCTAGCTATATTGTATTTGGTAAAGCGTCAGGTTTTAGCAATCAGATCAATCTTTCCAGTTTGGATGGCAATAACGGCTTCCGGTTGGATGGAATAGGAGGTAGTTCTTATTATGCTACTCACTCCGGTTCTTCGGTCAGCAGTGCAGGCGATATTGATGGCGATGGTTTTGATGACGTAATTATCGGTTCTCCTGGTTTTAATAGACGTTACGGCGATGGCTATGCTTTTATCGTGTTTGGTCAGGAATCAGGCTTTAGTGCCACAATGGCTTTATCTGATCTAAATGGCGAGGATGGTTTTCGCATACAAGGAAGAATTGTAAGTAGTCTAGGCGCATCAGTGAGTGGAGATGGAGATATTAATGGGGATGGTTTTGATGACGTGCTTGTGGGTGCGCCGAGTAGATCAGAATATCGTGAGGGCTACGTGGTTGTGGTTTATGGCAGCACCGCTGGCTTTAGTCCCGTGTTGCGATCTCACAACATTCACGGTGAATATGACATAAGCGGCGATACTGGATTTGTCATAAAAGGTGAGTTTCCGGATATTCGTCATTCAGGTGTTTCAGTCAGCGTGGTCGGTGATATTAATGGCGATGGTTATGATGATATGGTTATCGCTGCAGCGCTTTCTGGATATCAGGATACCGAGAGGCAAGGTGACAG
>JAIEQQ010000675.1 GCA_019747615.1 Phycisphaerales bacterium | reverse complement strand
TCACCGGTGATGTTCGTGAGTTGGGCCCCCCTGAGGCGCCAGTTCTCGCGAATGTCCTCGACGTCCTTCGCCTCAAGGCGTTGGCCCATCTGCTGGAGCTCGCGCATCTGCAGGTTGGTCATCAGCTCGGGAAACTCGTCGGTGAGGAATGAGACGCCGTCCTGCTCGGGCCCGGTGAAGCCGGCACGCTTCGCTTCGTGTGCGAGCAAGAGCCAGTGCTCCTGCTTTGAGTGCGAGTCTTTGTCGGCGTTGGCGCGGGCGTCGTTCTCGATGAGGGCCGTCAGCGCGCGTGCGTTCGAGCTGACGAGCTCGAAGCGAGCGTTGGACATCGCGATCTCAGCGCCGCTGATCTTCTGGCCGCCGACGGTGATGCCCGGGCCATAGTGGCCGCCCTGGCCGAAGGCGCGCAGGGTGTCGCCGATCAGGAAGCCGACCATGAGCAGGATGCCCAGGGTGATGAGCAGGATCTTGTTGTATTGCTTGATCAGCTTCGTCATGAAGCACTCCGGTCGGGAAAGGGATCAAGGGATCTGGGGAACGAGGGACCAAGGGATCAGGGGATCAAGGGAACGAGCAGCAGGGTGATATCGGTCCGCTTTGGTACTCAGATCATACTTCGATCGGCGGGGCCGGTGGGTTCGAATCCACGCGGCGAACACCGGGGTTCTCGCACCAGACGTCACACGAGGCAACCGACGTATCGGTCCTTCAAGCAAACAGGCCCGATCGCGTGACCGGGCCTGTGAGTATGCAGCAGACGGACTCGATTAGCGATAGAACTCGACGATGAGGTTCGGGTTCACGTCGAAGGGGATCTGGTCAGACGTCGGCAGGGCGACGATCTTGGCCTGGAGCTCGCCGGGGTTGAAGTCGATCCAACCGGGAACCTCGTGGCCCGCGAGGCTTTCCATCGACTCGCGAGCGAGCTTCTGGGCCTTGGTGCGGATGCTGATCACATCGCCGACATCCACCAGCGAGCTGGGGCGGTCGAGCTTCTTGCCGTTGACCAGGACGTTGCCGTGGGCGACCATCTGGCGCGCGGCCCAGATCGTGCGGGCCAAGCCGCAGCGACGCACGGTGTTGTCGAGTCGACGCTCGAGCAACCGCATGAGCATCTCACCGGTGTTGCCCTTGGCGCGACCGGCGGCGGCGATGACGCGACGGAACTGACGCTCCAGCACGCCGTAGTGGAAGCGGACCTTCTGCTTCTCGTTGAGACGGAGGCCGTAGTCACGCAGGCGACGGCCGCGGAAGCCGTGCATGCCCGGGTAGACCAGGGCGCGCTTGGACGTGTGCTTGGGGTTGTCAGCGATCGGAACGCCGACACGACGAGACAGCTTGACCTTGGGACCGGTGTAACGGGCCATGCGAAAGTACCTCCGTCATCGAGCGGGCGTGTCCGGGCCGGAGTGGCGCGGGGTGCGAGCTCGACGTGCCGCGGTATTGGCGGCGATCTGTGTCCGGTGGCCGAGACTTCGGTCGGACGGGGTGATCCGGGCAAACAGTTTGCCGGGAGGGAATAGAAGCACACCTGAGCGCTGGGGTCAAGTGAAATGCCGGGGACGCCGCGCGGTCGCGGCGTCCCCGGCCAGACGGTTTGGCCCGCTCTGGCGGGCCACTCCTCAACTCAGTTCATGTTCAGCGGGCGCGACGGCGACCAACGCCGAAGACGCCGGCGATCGCAAGCAAGCCCGCGGCGGTAGGTGACGGGATGATCGAGACCGCGGCGTTGGACGCGCTGGGAGCGAAGTCCGAGATCGAGGCGGTGCCAGCGACCGACGACACGCGGGGCCAGAGGTTGAAGGTGTAATCGGTGGCGGCGAAGCCGCGGGTGGGGAAGAGCGAGAGGGCTAGCGGCGCCGAGGAGATGGTGTTGCCCGAGACGGTCACCGAGCCGGCGGGGAGGATGGTGTTGACGCCGGCGATGAGATCGTTGACCTGGCTGGTGCCGTCAGGCCGGAGGATCAGGACCAGATCGAAGAAGACGCCGGCGCCGACGGAGGGCGTGCTGGTGACGAAGCGCTCCGTGCCGGCGCCGCGGTTGAAGCCGAAGACGTAGAAACTGCCGGCGGTGGTGCCGATGGCCGCGTTGACGGTGGTGCTGACCGAGATGGTGTTCGTCGTGGTGTTCAGGAACGCCTCGGTGGTGAGCACATCAAGATCGCCACCCTGGGGGCCGGTGTACGAGGGGAGGAAATCTCCGGCGGGGTCCACGACCGGAACGGCGAACGCGGGTGATGCGACCAACAGCAAAGACGCGAGCGAGAGCTTCAGTTTCACGGCAATTCTCCTTTTCAAAGCCACAGATTGCAACGCGCGGGAGCATTCCGCAGCGGTGAGTCTTCGATGACTGACAAAATGCGACACGTCGACGCGATTCTGCGTGCGCCGTGACAACAGTGCGCATGCATCGCCGGTTGGAGCGCGGGCGATCCCACGGGATCGATCGTGCTCTCATCGGACAGTCTTTGGTAACCAGGAACGCGAGACGACGCGTCCACACTTGGAATGTCCGCTGCGTTGCGATGGGATTGCGAACTCGCGTCGATCGAGCGATCAAGGGTGACACTCAATGTCATCTTCGCCGAACGTTGACGAGGCGAGAGCGCCAGTCCGGTCAGGCCGCAGAGATTGCTCTCGGGGTGGTCGCTCGTTCGCGACGGATCATCCACTCGGCGACAGCGACGTTGGGGATCCAGCTCACCCACGCCAGCACTGGGTAGAAGATCTCGAACGGCAGGCCGGTCGCGAAGCCGACGCCAAGGCCGATCCGGAGTGTGACCGCTGCGAGCGTGATCGCGAAGTTGCGGATCATCCAGCGGCGATGGGCGGGAAAGTCTCTGGCACGGGCGGTGGCGTAGGCGCGAGCGCCGGTGTAGAGCCACGCGAGCGCGAGGGCCGCGAAGCCGGTGGTCGAGACGAGGCCGCCGAAGGCGAACGGGGCGATGTACAGAGCCGCGAGCCCGCCGATCAGGACGCCGACGCCGAGATAGATGCGTCCGGCCCAGCGGTGAGCGGCGGGCCAGCGGCGGCGAATGCCGGGGATGAACTGGATGGGTCCGAGAATGATCGCCAGCGACGAACAGAAGATGTGCGTCAGGATCGGGACCGGGCGGGCCTCGTAGACCGCGCGCATGTCTGGGTGGACGCCGGCGCCGAGCGGGCGTGCGGTGTAGTTGATGATCGCGTACGCACCGACAGCCAAA
>JAIEQQ010000040.1 GCA_019747615.1 Phycisphaerales bacterium | reverse complement strand
GAAGATCGCGGCGCACCAAACTCCGCCAGCCGTCTGGCCGACGCCCTCGCATCGGGCGACCCGGCGGGCGCCGCGAAGGCGTCTCGCGAGCTTGCGCAAGACACCGCGACGGTCTCGCCCGAAGAGCGGGCGGCGATCGCTGAGGATCTGCGTCAGCTCGCCGACAAGCTGGAGTCGGCATCGCCCGACGCCTTAGCCGACGCGCCCGCAACGCAAGCCGCGGCTGAGTCGCTCAAGAACGCCGGCACCGACGAGGCGAGCGCGAAGGAACGCCTGGCGAATGCGGACGAACAAGCGATCGCCGATGAACTCCGCAAGGCGGGCGTGCCGAGCGAGCGTGCGGAGGATCTGGCGCGACGCGTGACCGAAGAGCAGCGCCGTCAGCGTGCCGAGGCTCAGGCCAAGAGCGACGCTCGCGAAGTCGCCGATCAGATGCGCCGCGTTGCGGACGATGTCGCGAAGCCATCGCAGCCATCGCAGCAACCCCCCACCACCACGCCGACGCCGCCACCCGCAGACAATCCGTCGCCCGGAGCGACACCGCAGACGCCGGATGCGAGCATGCCGCGCGAACCGGGCACTGACGATGCGAAGCCGAAGCCGCCCGGCGATGGCGGCGATGCTTCGCCACCGAGCGCGGCACGCCCGCCATCAAGCGAGCCTCAGACCCCGCGCGATCGCGACGCGAACACGAAGCCCCCGCCATCGCCGGATGCCAAGCCCGTCGACGCCAAGGGCCCGCCGGAAGCCCGACCGGACTCGGCGGCGGCACCAGAGTCGACGACGAAGGACTCAAAACCTGCGGACTCGAAAGCTACGGACCAAAGCCGCGAGGGCGCGCAGCCGAACCAGAGCTCGCCCACGCCGGACCCAGCCGCGAAGCCAGCGCCATTGGAGAACTCCGGCTCGAAGCAATCTCCGGGCGATCGCACCGCGAAGCCCGATGAAAAGTCGTCACCAAGTGACGAGCCCGCGCCGAGCAAAGACACGCAGACGCCGCAGCGCCCCGGCGATCGCGCCGCGGGCGAGCAGACGCGCCCCTCGCCATCGGACTCGACGCAGAAGCCGTCGCCCGACAGCGCGCCGGCGAACACGCCCACCGGCGAGCCGACGCCTTCGGAATCCTCGGGACCAAAGCGATCCCCGGGCGATCGGGCCGCGAAGCCCGACGACAAACCCACGCAGAACGGCCAGCCCGCTGAAGGCACGCCGCGCGACGCAACTCGCGCGCAGGACGCACGTCCGCAGGAGCCGCAACCGGGCCAGAAGCCGGACTCAACACGCCCGACATCTGCCGACGGCAGCGCGCCCAACAAACCCGAGGCTCAGCGAGGCGACAAGCCCGCCGACACACCGCCAGAGAATTCTCCGAACGATCCAAACGGCAAGGCAGGTGCCAAGCCATCAGACCAAGCAACAACGCCGGAGCAAGGTCAGCGGCCCGGCGAGAAGTCGCCCGATGCGACAAATCGCGAAACCCCCAGCGACACCCCGCGGCCGGCGCCAGATGCGAAGCCAGACCCGGACGGCAAACCCGCGCCCAGCGATTCGCCGCGCGATCCGAATGCGAAGCCCGACCCGAACGCGACGCCGGAGTTCCCCAAAGAGCTTCCGAGTGCCGAGCAGCTTGGCAAGATGCTCGATGAGATGTCCAAAGCACCGCGCGACGCTCAGCGTGACGAGGCCGCCGCGGCCAAGCTCCGCAAGCAGGCCGAAGAGTTCATGCGCAAGGCGACGCCCGAGCAGCGCGATCAGCTCGAGAAGTTCGCCGAGGAACTCGCCAGGCGCCAACAAGACAAGCAGCCGCCCGATTCTCAGAACCCACCACCGGGGCAAGACTCCGCGAGCAACGCTCCGAAGCCGGAGCAATCTCCCGACGCGAGCGCGCCGGGCGGTCAGCCTCCGGATGGACCGAAGTCCGCCGGCGCTCAGCCATCGCCTGATCAGGATCAAAGCGGCCAGCGCCCGCCGTCTTCGCCCGGGCAAGGCCGCGTGACGGGCCCGACGCCCGATCCGAGCGCCAAGCGCGATGAGCGTGCATCTGCCCCGGCCGCACCCGACGGTCGCGCTGGCAGCGAGTCCTCGGCAACGCCGCCGCCGGACGCAACGCCCGGCCCCGCGCGGGCGACGCGGGCGCAGGGGCAGCAGGGCACCGGCGCCGCGGGCTCTGCGCCATCGGGCGGGCCTCCGCCAGACACTGATGTTCCGGGCACGGGTCGCGCGTCGGCCTCGACGTCAGACGCGAGCACACCGCCAGCCTCCGATCGCCCGAGCAAGACCGAGATCATCGACGCACGCAACCGCGCCGGCCAGGCCTCGCAGGGCAACAACGCGCCGGGCCGCGTGATGGACGAGTATCTGAACCCCAGTTCCACGACGCGCACGTCCACATCGTCCGGCGCAGCGCCGGTTGACGAGATGGTCAAGGACGCGGCTCAGAGCGCCCAGCGCGCAGTCGAAGACCGAACGCTGCCGCGCCGTTATGACGGACTCTTGCGCCGTTTCTACGAGCGGCTGCCACAACGCCTCGCCCCCGGCAGCACTCCGCCGGCGACATCGCCCGCCGCCACGACTCCATCACCATCCGCGCCCCCCACGCCTCCCACACCCGCCGCGCCCGCCATCCCCACGACCCCACCCAGCCCGAAGCCCTAGCACTACCGCCGCTCGCAGATGTCCATCGCGTTTCAATACCCGTTCTGGCTCTGGCTCGCCGCCCTCGGCATCCCCTGCGCCATCGTCGGCTGGCTCGCCTTCGGCGCGATGGGCGCGTCGCGTCGTCTCTCGGCCATTGTGCTGCGCGTCGGGCTCTTGGCGCTCTTGGCTGCGATGCTCGCGGGCATCAGCAGCATCCGCACGTCTGATCGTCTCGCGGTCGTCGCCGTCGTCGATGTCTCGGGCTCCGTTCAGTCATTCGCCACCTCGCCCGGCCCGGCGCTCGATCGCGTGCGCGAATATCTCCGTCAGGCCAGCGCCAAGCGAGGGCGCGCTGATCTCCTGGGCATCGTCGTGTTCGATGGCTCTACCACCGCGATCGCCGCCCCGCAGGCGGGCGCCGCGGCTTTGCTGACATCCACCGCCGGCGCACCGACGACGGATCCGAACGAGCGACCAACTGACCTGCTCGACCGCACGTGGCAGACCGTCGTGCCCACGCCGAACGCCACCGACATCGAGCAGGC
>JAIEQQ010000695.1 GCA_019747615.1 Phycisphaerales bacterium | reverse complement strand
ACAATCCACCCCACCACCAGCAGCAAGGCCAGCGGAACCACCACCCGAACGATCGGATTCTTGCCAATTTCCATAGTCTTTCCAAAGCGTTGACATCGCAACCCAGCGAACGAGAACCATAGCGCGGCGCGGGGCCATCGAGCGTGGTCGCGGGGGCGGGATGACCGCATTTCGAGCCACGAGATCCCAGATATCACCGCCTGGAGCCAAGGTCTCGTGTGTGAGCGACGAACTCCACCTTGTTTGCAGTGACTGGGACCCGGAAAACCGTCGGGTACGGCGGGTTCGCCGCCGAGACGACTTCCGGCCAGATCTTCACCGCTTTCCACGCGTGCTCTCGCCACTTCAGGTGGAGCCATCCTTCGGCGAACAGAAAGAACGTGATTGGAAGCCCTCGGAGCACTTGGAGCTCCGCAGGGTTCCGGAGGATCCGACCATCGCCGGACACGACGACCGGCACGGGGTCGCGCCGGGCGATCATGGTGAGCCACTGCGTGTCGGGCGTGGTTCGCTCGAACAGGTCGTCGTGGTAGACGATGGTGTGGGCGCGGTCGTAGTGCCCAAGCATTCGGGCGAGCTTCTCCGGCACGTTGCGGTCAATGAAGAATTGCATCACGCAGCGCGACCACTGGCAAACTCGGTCTCGAATCGAACCGCCTGCTGAACCGAGTCCACCGAGACATCGAAGAGATCAGCGACAAGGCCAGCGTCTTCGTCGTTTGACCAATAGGCGTTCGCGAGCACGAAGGTTGACGTGCCGTCGACCGCGATGATCGGCTTTCCAAAGGATCGCGCAGGATCGAGGACCACCCCGTCTGCAATGTTCCAACGCGCCGCCGTACTGGTCGCCGGCGCGTACTCGATCTGCAAAAGAAATGGTCTGAGCAACTCAGGCATTGCTTTCTGCCCACTCAGAACCTCTTCGAGTTGATGGTCCCCGATCTGATCGCATGTCTCCATAAAGACGGTCCGGCCGTCGGTGAGGAGTCGATGGTGGCTGAACGGGTGTGCCGTGTTGAGATGCCCGCTCAACCTTGAATAGACCGATCGAACAGTTTGAAACGAGACGCCCGCCTCTCGAAATCGTCCAACGACGAGGAGGTCAATCAGGTCCAAAAACGAGAGGGCTCGCCGACGATGAACAACCGGGAGATCTGTCTTGAATAGTGCGGCTCCGTGGGTGGCACCGGAACCAGTGATCCATCGGCTCGCCGTGCGCGTGTTGACCATTGCGAAGCGCGAGGCTTCGGGGATGCCATACAAACCAACTCCGACGAGCGTCTTCAACGGATCCTCCTGATTGGAACCGAAGTATATCAAGTGAGCCGTCTGGCACCGTCAACTCCGAATGCGAACAGAGTGCGTTGCGTGTCCTTCATGTCACCCGCTGATTCGCGACCATGGCAACAAAGCGAGATCGGCGCACTCGCCCAAGGCTGGCACATCCGCCTCAAATCGGCCGCAACGGGTCCACATCCGCGCTGGACACCACAAACCGCACATCCCCAAGCCCCGCCGCCGCCATTTCGCTGCCCAGACGATCGCAGAGCACACGCAGGTAGCCGCGCTCGGTGTTCGTATGCCCGCACAGCGCGACACTCAGCCCCTGCGCCGTGGCGCTCAGCACGTCGTGGTGCTTCATCTCACCGGTGACGAACAACTGGCACCCGTCGGCCAGCGCCAGCGGCGCGAGCTCTCCACCGGCGCCCGGACACACGCCGATCACGCTGATCGATTCATGGCCGACCCCACCGGCGCGCCCGATCGTCATCGTCGCCAAGCCCAGGTTCTTCTTGAGCCGCGCCGCGATCGTCTCCAGCGGCTGCGGTGAGTCCAGGATCAGCCTGCGTCCAACGCCCAGATCCCGCCGCGGCTGCGCGATCAACTCATACACATCAATCGCCGGCTCCTCATACGGGTGAAACTGCCGCAGCGTCTGCAGCGCGATCGCCAGCGACTGGCGGGCACACACCATCTCCAGCCGCTCCTCGCGCACGCTCTCAAGCCGCCCCGGCGCGCCAGCCGTCGGATTGCTTCCGGCCTCGCCCAAAAACGTGCCGCCGCCCTCAACGCTGAACGAGCAGACGCTGTAGAGCCCGATCCGCCCCGCGCCAGCCGAGGCCAAGCCCAGCCGCACGCGCTCCAGCGCCTCGGCCGGCACGAACGTGACGATCTTCAGTTGCTCGCTGGGCCGCTGCACAACCGCGGGGCGCAGGGCCCGCCGATCGGCGTGATGCGGATCGCCGGTGGTGCGCGAGACGAGCACCATGTCCGCCAGCCAGTCGGTCATGCCGCCGGACGCGGCGTCCAAAGCCGTGTGCGGCGAATACACCGCCAGCCCCGCCCGAGCCGCCCGCAGGACCACCCGCCCGGAGCTGGTGTCATCACAGACACGTTTGACCGCGTTGAAGATCGGCGGGTGATACGACACGATCGCGCTGCACGAGAGGCCAATCGCCTCGTCCAGCACCGCCTCGGTCACGTCAATCGTCAGCAACACCGGCCCGCGCAGTTCATCCGACCGCGAGCCCAGCAGCAGCCCCACGTTGTCCCACGACTCCGCCAGTCCCACCGGCGCAATCCGCTCCATCGCCGCTGCCAGATCACCCACCGTCATCGTGCCCATGTTCGCGCTCCACACCCACCCCGTGGAATGATAGAGGGAGAGGGGGTCCCCCAGCCTTCAGCCTTCAGCCGCCAGCGTTGTCAGTTGTCAGCAAACAGGGGTGAGGCTTGAGGCTTGAGTCATGCCCCCTTCCACAATCGCGCCGGCTCGTTTCATGTTCATGTTCATGTTCATGTTCATGTTCCGTTTCACGTTCGCGTTCACGTTCATGTTCACGTTCCCTCCCCCACCCTCCCCAGCTCCATCCGCATCGCCGCCTCGAGCCCCGGCAGCTCGTGCACAAATCCGCTCCGCATCAGCTTCCCCGCGCTCGTCGCGTTGCCGCGCAACAACACATCGCCCATCTCCCCAATCAGCGCACGCACCATCCACCCCGGCGCCGGCACGCCCAGCGGCATCCTCACCACCCGCCGCAGCGTCCGCGCAAACTCTCCCTGCGTCACCACCTCCGGCGACACCACGTTCACCGCGCCGTTCAACGACTCAGTGTGTAACACATGCTCGATCGCCCCCACCGCGTCATCCATTGACACCCAGCTCCACCTCTGCTGGCC
>JAIEQQ010000233.1 GCA_019747615.1 Phycisphaerales bacterium | reverse complement strand
GAGCTCCGTGAACGCCCCGCGCAGATGCCCGAAGCCATGAAGCGCGACGTGATGCTCGGCATCCGGCAGATGCCCGTCTCTGGTGTGCTCGCTCGCCACCTCGGGCTTGAGCCCGGCGCCGGCACGCTCGTCGCCGGCGTCGCCAAGGGCATGCCCGCAGCCGCGGCGGGCCTGAAGCCCTACGACGTCATCCTCACCGTCAACGGCGAGCCGGTGACATCCGAAACCGGCATCGCCATGATCATGCAGGAGAAGAAGACCAAGATCGGCGAGCTCGTGAAGCTCGGCGTCATCCAGCAGGGCACCCGAAAAGAGATCGCCATCTCCCCCATCGCCTTTAGCGCCGAGGACATGGAGAAGGCCGAGTGGGATGAAGTTGAAAGCGCTGACATGGCCGTCGCCGACGGCGAGACGCGCATGTTCTTCGGCGGGCCGGGCGAAATGGGTCAGTTGCAAATCGCCCCCGGAGGTCAGGAACTCGACGGCCCCGGCGCGATGCGATTCCGCGCCGAGGAACTCGAAAAGATGATGCGAGAGTTCGGAGTGGGCCGCGCGGGCGACCAGCGCGCCGAAATCCTGCGCCGCGAAGGCCTCAAGCTCTCAGAGAAAGCCGACGAAGTCCGCGAAGCGGACAAGGAAGTCCGCGAGCGCCTTGAGCGATTGGAGAAGCAGCTCCAGCAACTCATCGAGCAACTGAACAAGAAACCGTGAGCGGGCGTTCAGTGGTCAGCGGTCAGTGGTCAGCTGTCGAACTTCGCTCGTCTGAAGACCACGATTCGAACCGAAATCTCTCCGCTCCTCTCCGCGCACTCCGCGATCTGGACACACTGCACCGCCTCATCCACGACCGACCCACTTCCATCCCTTCCCTCCCTTCCTTGAAAACCACTCCCACGCCCCGCGACCACGCTCGCGGGGCGTTTTCTTTCTGTGACGAACGATTTCCACCCACGCCCTGCGAAACCACCCGCCGCCCGGCCGATACAGTGCAGCATGACAACGCAAGGCAGCAGCGAGATCACCCCGGAGCAGGCCCAGCAGACGGTGGACGAGGTGCGCCGGGCGTACTCGCGCCTGCGCGAAGAAGTCCGCAAGGTCATCGTCGGCCAGGATCAGGTCGTTGACCAGATCCTCACGGCGGTCTTCTGCCGTGGGCATGCGCTGGTCGTTGGTGTGCCGGGCCTGGCCAAGACACTCCTCATCTCGACGCTCGCTCGCACGCTGAGCCTGGGCTTCTCGCGCGTGCAGTTCACGCCCGACCTCATGCCCAGCGACATCACCGGCACCGAGGTCATCGAAGAGGACAAGAGCACCGGCTCGCGATCGCTGCGATTCGTCAAGGGCCCGATCTTCGCCAACGTCATCCTCGCCGACGAGATCAACCGCACGCCGCCCAAGACGCAGGCCGCGCTGCTGGAGGCCATGCAGGAACGCCAAGTCACCGTCGGCGGCATGCGCCACATGCTCCCCTCGCCGTTCTTCGTCCTGGCAACCCAGAACCCGATCGAGCAGGAAGGCACCTACCCACTGCCCGAAGCCCAGCTCGACCGCTTCATGTTCGAGGTCAAGATCGGTTACCCGAGTGCAGAGGAAGAGTTCGCGATCGTGAAACGCACGACCGGCGGCCAGACCGCCTCGGTCCAGCCCGTCATGGGCGCCGAAGAAATCGAGCGCGTGCAGACGCTCGTGCGCGCCATGCCGATCGCCGAGCACGTCGTGCGCTACGCGCTTCGACTCGTCCGCTGCACCCGCATCAAAGAACCGATGGACTCAGGCCTTCCCCGCCCGAAGATGGTCACCGAATACCTCGCCTGGGGCGCCGGCCCGCGCGCCAGCGAATACATGGTCCTGGGCGCCAAGGCCAACGCCATCCTCAGCGGCAGCAACCACGTCACCATCGAGCACGTCCGCGCCGTCGCACGACCGGTGCTGCGCCATCGCATCCTCACCAACTTCAACGCCGAGGCCGACGGCGTCACCACCGACGCCATCATCGAAGCCATGCTCAAAGAAATCCCCGCCGACGCCACCAGCGCCGCGGATAAGCGCCAGCTCGACGCCGTGGTCAAGGGCTGAGCCTCATTGCGGTCGCGGGCCGAGGGCCGAGTGATCAGTCAATCACACTACCGCTCTCTCATCGCACTTCAGATTTGCCATTTGCTATTTGCACGTTTGCTATTTTGAACTGATCCACCCCACACTCCGGGCACCTTCCCCCGCCGCTCACCGTCATCGCGCTCAAGTCATACCCGCACCCGCGGCACGTTCCCGCCCGATATCGCGCCGTCATCATCACCACCAGCCCGCCCATCGCGCACGCGGTCCCCGCCATCATCAGCGTCTGGATCATCTCGGACTCTGACGGATACATCAGCACGAGCGACGCGACCGCGTACGTCAGCACGCCCGCGATGATGCCCAGCACGATCGCCCAAACGCCCCGCCCGTGCTCGACGTGCGGATGAAACACCCGTCGCGGCGAGATCGCGTGGACCGCCGTCGCTCCCAACATGGCGCCGCCGACAACCGTCGGGCCAAGCATCAGCAGCGCCATCACCGTCGCGCTGGCCATCGGCCCCGACAGTTCCAGTCCTACCAGTGCGTCCGTGCCGTACCAGTACCACTGCGGCATCGCGGCGCCGCCTGTCGCACACCACGTGCAAATCGCAACCGCGACCAATCCGCATCCGACTGCAAAGCGGATCATTGTGCACCTCCAGTGGCTGGCGCTCCAGCGCTCGGCGCTGTTGGAATCCCGACATCACCCATGATCATCCGGCCGGGCACCGGCCTCACCGGCGCGCGCTTTGGTGTGAGCCACCTGGCCACCGTGCGCATCGGCTCAAAGGCCGTGAGGTCGATGGTCTCGGTCCCCGGCGAGAACGCGATCTGGCCCTTGGTCTGCACGGGTTCGGGGTTGTCGCGGATGTGCTGGCGGCGGGTCGCCCACGCGCCGGTTGCGAAGATCATCGAGAGCGCCGCGATCGCGATCGCGCCGACGCGCCTCGCCGCGCGACGGGCCAGCGAGACGCCCACCGGGCAATCGCTGGTCAGGATCGTGCCATCAGCTCGCCGATAGAACGCGCCGCACAGACGCTCGCCGCTCGCTGAGGCTTTGGCCAGCAGCGCCTCGGCATCGACCGCCTTCATCGCGCTGAGGTTGTACACGTGC
>JAIEQQ010000713.1 GCA_019747615.1 Phycisphaerales bacterium | reverse complement strand
GCGATGACCCGTCGCACTTTGCCGGCACGATTTTGACCGAGCATCACAACACGATTCCCTACAACCGCACAGGCCTCGGCGACGAAACCGGCCTGCGAAGCGTGACGCGAGACGACATCGTCAGCGCGTGGTCCACGCGAGTGCGCCCGCAATCGTCGATCCTCGCCGTGGCGGGCGATGCGGATGCCGAGGCGCTCGAAGAGCAGCTGGAAGAGCTGCTGGCCGATTGGGCGGGCGAGAACCCCGAGCCCGCGCTGACCCCCAACCCCAAGCGCGGCAGCACCCACCACCAGGCCGACGACTCCAGCCAAGTCCACATTTACGCGGCCCACGAGGCCCCGGCTGAGGGCTCGCCAGACGCGGTGCTCGAACGAGTGACGCTCGCGGTGCTCAGCGGCGGCTCGTCCTCTCGCCTGTTCAGCGAAGTCCGCGAGAAGCGCGGGCTGTGCTACAGCGTCTCTGCGTCGTACTCCGGCGACAAGCACTTCGGGCGCGTGATCGCGTACGTCGGCACCACGCCCGAGCGGGCGCAGCAATCGCTCGATGTCCTCAGCGAGCAACTGGCGCTCATCAACACGCCCGAGGGCCGGGTGGCTCAGGAGGAGCTCGATCGCGCGGTGATCGGCCTCAAATCCTCGCTGGTGTTCAGCGGCGAGAGCACCGGGGCCCGAGCGATGTCGCTGGCGCTGGATCAGCACCGAATCGGGCGCCCGCGCTCGCTGGATGAACTGAGCCAGGCGATCGACGCGGTGTCGCTCGATCAGCTCAACGCGTATCTGACTCGCCGCAAGCCGGAGAAGATGACGCTTGTGACGCTGGGGCCGGCGGAGCTGGTGCGGCCGGGGGGGATCTGAAGGGGAAGTGGCGCAGTGGTCGAGTGGCACAGTGGCAGAGTGTGAAGACAGGAGCCGGGCACTCGTGATGTCGCGTCGCGACCCTCACCCTCAGGGCGCGCGACAACCACGCCAACCGCCACCCGCACATCTCACTTTGCCACTCTGCCACTTCGCCACTCTGCCACTTCTTCTCCCCCCCTATCCTCCCGCCCTATGGCCATTCTCGTTGACGCCTCCACTCGCGTTCTCTGTCAGGGCATCACCGGCGCGTACGGTGCCCAGCACACCAAGGGCTGCCTGCATTACGGCACCAAGCTCGTCGGTGGCGTCACGCCCGGCAAGGGCGGAACCAAGGACGCCAACGGCTTGCCGATTTGGGACACCGTCAAAGCCGCGGTGGATGCGACCGGCGCGACCGCGACGATGATCTTTGTTCCGCCGGCGGGTGCGGGCGATGCGGTGCTGGAAGCTGCGGAGGCGGGGATTCGGTTGATCTGCTGCATCACCGAGGGCGTGCCGGTGCAGGACATGATCAAGGTCCGGGCGATGCTGGATCAGATGAACCTGGAGCGCGCGGCGTGCCGCGGGGTTTCGAATACGACCGGCGGCCTGGGCACGCTGGCGCCGAATCACATCACGCTGGTTGGGCCGAACTGCCCCGGCGTTATCACCCCCGGGCCCAAGACCGGCAAGGGCGATTCGGCGAGTGATACCTACACCAACGCGGGCTGCAAGATCGGCATCATGCCGGGGTACATCAACACGCACATCAGCCAGAGCAAGCGCGGCAAGGCCGTCGGCATCGTCTCGCGGTCCGGCACGCTGACATACGAAGCGGTCTGGCAGACCAGCGCCCTGGGCCTGGCCCAGAGCACCTGCGTCGGCATCGGCGGCGACCCCGTCCGCGGCATCAACCACATCGAGACCATCCGCCTCTTTGCCAACGACCCCGACACCCACGCGATCCTGATGATCGGTGAGATCGGCGGCAGCGACGAGATCGACGCGGCGCGCGAGATCGCGCACATGCGCGCCACCGGCAAGCTCACCAAGCCCGTCGCGGCGTTCATCGCCGGCCGCACCGCGCCGCCCGGCCGCCGCATGGGCCACGCCGGGGCGATCATCGGCGGCGCCGATGACACCGCCGACGCGAAGATCAAGGCGCTCAACGAGGCCGGCGTCGAAGTCGCCATGAGCCCGGCGGACATGGGCAAGGCGATGATGAAGGCCATGGGGATGTGAGGGTGGCGGGCGTTGGCGGTACGCACCGAAGCCACGCGCGCAGAGGACCCGGGATACAAACAAAATGCGAGCATTCTCGGCTGTACGGGTGACGCTCGGGAGAGATTTCAACCAAAGTCGCGAGATCGGTATGTCTCATCTGCCAACTTCTCGGTTGGTTGAGATCTTTGGGAATCGCAATCGTCCGTCGAGATGTGGCCGTTTCCGCGAAGTTTCGCGGAGTCTTCGTGCCGTGGGGGTGGTCGCTGGTGCGAACCGAGTGCAAACTGAAGGCGTACCCTCAGATTACCCCACACCACCGGCCAAAGTCCGGTTCGGAGATCACATGAAGTTCCATGGCCTCAGTTGCTCGCCGTCGAGTCTCCTTGGCGTGATGGGGCTGTCGCTTGCTCTGGCCACGCCCGCCGCTCACGCTCAGCTCCGCGTCGCCAACTGGAACGTGACGAACTATTCGTCCGGTCGATTGAACGAGTTTCGCACCGCGCTCTTCAGCGCCGCCCCAGCCAGCGGCGTGCTGGTCCCGAATCTCCGGTTCTCGCCTGACATCATCCTCGTGCAGGAAGTCACCGACGCCACCGGCGCCGCGAACTTCCTGGCCCTGCTGAACGGTGCCGCCGCGGCGGGCTTTACCGGCGCGCCCACCGACTGGGCGATGACGCCCTACGTCGCCACGCCGATCTTGCCCAGTAGCAACCCCGCCCACGTCATGTACTACCGCACCAGCAAGGTCGATCTGCTCTCGCAGGCCGGCGTGCCCGCGCCCTCGACGGTCAAGGTCCTTCGCGTCGGCACCACCGGCAGCGCAAGCACCTACGGCGACACCGGGTCCTGCCCCGATTGCCCGCCCCGCGACACCCATCGCTATCAGATCCGCCTGGACGGGTTCCCTGACGTAGACGCCGCGGAGCTCTTCATCTACCAGACCCATTACAAGGCCGGCACCACCGGCGAGGATCAGACCCGGCGCGCGGCCGAGAGCGACCGCATTCGCGCTGACAGCAACGCGCTGCCCGCCGGCGTGAACTTCCTGCTCGGCGCGGACATGAACGTGCAGGCGTCCACCAACTCGATGTACGTCAA
>JAIEQQ010000487.1 GCA_019747615.1 Phycisphaerales bacterium | reverse complement strand
TGATTGCCCCCTTTGCCCCGCGCGCGTTTCACTTGGGTCATGCTGGCTTGGCAGCTGCGGCCAAGTTGGTGATCAATGGCTTGTACGCTGGCCAAGTCGCGATGCTCGCGGAGTGTACCGCGTTCCTCAAAGCGAGCGGCGTTCGTGACTCAAGTTGGCTAGAGCTGCTGGGCGTCGCGCCAACGATCGCTCCACCAGTCGCGGCCGCAGGACGCGCCATAGGTTCTGGAACCCACGCACCGATGTTCCCGATCGAACTGGTCAACAAAGACCTCGCTTACTTGATCGACGCGATGAAGGCAAAGCGTGTGCGGGGAGCACTGCCTGAGGCGGTGGGCAAGCGTTTCAGCGAGGCAGTGTCTGCGGAATTGGGGGACAAGAACATCACCGCGGTTGCGCTTCATGACAAACCTCGCACGCCGGATGCCTGAGCAGTCATAGGGGCGTCATCTTGCGTGACGCCTAGGAGTGGGTCGTCCAAGGGGCCCCCTCCGTTACGAGATCGTCCTTCGCACGAGAAGCTGTGAAACTCGCCTAGGTCGTAGAATCTGCTGGGGAGATCAGAAAACCGCGTATTCCAGGCTCCCAGGCCCTAACGCCCTCCAAGAAAAGTTCTATTGGTGTACTGTCACCCCGATTGAAACATAAACGCCCGCGAGCCCTCGCTCGCGGGCGTTTGTGTTAGGTGCGATGGGGAGTTTGCGCAGCAAGACGAGCACGGGGATGATGAGTAATCCGCCGCCGACGCCGACCAGCCCCGTGGCGAGTCCGAGGCCGATGCCCTGCACCGGGATCACCCAGAGCGGGCCGCGCGCGGGCGCCGCCGGCGGAGGCAGTTCGAGGGAGATGGCTGTGTTACTGCAGATGATGCACCGACGAGGCAGTCGCACCCGAGAGCCGGGTCGACACTGGAGCAATAGCCAAGCCGGGCCAGCGTTAGCCCTCTGTACCCTCTTCTCCTCCGGAGTCCTGCATGAAGTGCGCGCGTGAATGGTTGTGGTGCGGATGTATCGTCGTGGCGGCCGCCACGATGCTGGGCGTTGGCGGCGCGGGGATGCTCCAGCCCGGCGCGGATCCCGCGTCGAAAACCAAGGACAGCGTGATCGCCCCGCCCTCGCCGCGTGATGCCCGCGATCTGGGCATCGGGCGGTACGTGCCGGACGTGAAGGGGCTCGACCTCAACGGCAAGGCGGCCTCATGGCGAACCGGGCGCGGCGAGAAGCTCACCGTCATCGCGCTCACCAGCATCACCTGCCCCTTGTGCAAGAAGTTCGCGCCGTCGCTGGCCCGCATCGAGGCGTCCTATGCGAGCAAGGGTGTCAAGTTCGTCTATGTCAACGTCAGCGGCGAGGACTCCGCTGATGCCATGCGCGGGCAAGTCCGGGACCAGGGCTTCAAGGGCCTCTACCTCAACGACAAGGATCAGTCGATCGTCGCGGCCCTGCACGCCAAGACCACCACCGAGGTCTTCGTCATCGATGCGGGCAACACGCTGGTGTACCGCGGCGCGGTGAGCGACCAATACGGCGTGGGTTTCGGGCACGATGCCCCGCGTCAGAGGTTCCTTGAGAACGCCCTCGACGCGGCCCTCGCGGGCCAGCGCCCCGCGATCAGCGCGACCAGTTCGCCCGGCTGCGCGATCGAGTTCGCCGCGGATGCGGCCAAGCAGACCACTCCCGCCGAACCCGCGCCGATCACCTACACCAAGGACATCGCCCGCATCGTGCAGAACGACTGCATCGAGTGCCACCGCTCCGGCGGCGTCGCGCCGTTCAGTCTGGAGACGTTCGAGGCGGTCTCGAAGCGGGCCTCGATGATCCGCACCGTCACGCAAGAGGGCATCATGCCGCCTTGGTTCGCCGTCGAGCCGAAAGCCGACGGCGATGACAAGGCCAACGACAAGGCCGCGCACTTCGACAGCCCCTGGGCCAACGACCGCTCGCTCAGCGATGCCGAGAAGGAGACGATCGTCGCCTGGATCAAGGCCGGCAAGCCGCGCGGAAACGATGCCGACCTGCCGCTCCCCTCGACCTTCGCCACCGGCGAGTGGCGCATCGGCAAGCCCAGCGCGGTCTATCAACTCCCGGAGCCCATCGCCATCAAGGCCGACGGCGTGATGCCGTACCAGATCGTCATGGTACCGACCGACCTCGCTGAGGATACCTGGGTCCGCGGCACGCAAATCATCCCCACCGACAAGGCCGTGGTGCACCACGTGCTCGTCTTCGTGCTGCCCGAAGCGGCGCTGCGCGATCCGAACATCCGGCGGCGGGCCGCGATCGACGAGTCCGGCGGCTTCTTCGCGGCGTATGTGCCGGGCAACGACTCGGTGATCTATCCCGACGGCCTGGCCAAGCGGCTGCCCAGGAAGTCGGTCCTGCTCTTCCAGATCCACTACACGCCCAACGGCAAAGCGACGCGCGACCAGATGAAGATCGGCTTCCTGTTCGACGAGCAGGCCCCCAAGCACATCGTCCGCACCGCGGGCATCGCCGCGCGGGGCCTGAGCATCCCGCCCAATGCCGCGAACCACGAGGAGCGGGCCAGCGTGCGCATGCCCGCCGATGCCAAGGTGCTGGCCTTCATGCCGCACATGCACGTCCGCGGCAAGGCCTTCCGCTACGAGCTCGACCGCCCCGGCGACGCGGGCGCGGGCGAAGAGGATGGAGGGATGGGAGGGCGTGAACTGCTGCTGGACATCCCGCGCTACGACTTCAACTGGCAACTGCGGTACCTCCGCCGCGAGCCGCTGGATGTGCCCAAGGGCTCGACAATCTATGCGACGGCGTGGTACGACAACAGCGCGGGCAACTCCGCCAACCCCGACCCGAGCAAGACCGTCCGCTGGGGCCCGCAGACCTACGACGAGATGATGCTGGGGTACGTCGAGTACTACCTGGTGCAGGAAGACCCGAGCCACCCCGAAGAACTGCCCGCGGGGAGCACGCCCGGGCGCAGAGGCGGCGGCGGGGGGGCGTGGGGCGCGGGGGGGCGCGGCCTCTCGTTCGAGAGCCTGCTCACGCAGTTCGACGCCAACAAGGACGGCAAGATCGAGAAGAAGGAAGTCCCCGAGAACCTGCACCGCCAGTTCGACCGCCTGGACCGGAACAAGGACGGCGTGCTGACGAAGGACGACTTTGCTCGCTGACGCGGGAAAG
>JAIEQQ010000160.1 GCA_019747615.1 Phycisphaerales bacterium | reverse complement strand
CAAACTCGTGCCCGTAATCCACCAGCCACGCCGGCGGCGGCTGATCGGGCGCACCCCACGCGCCCGAATCAATACTCCCGGCGATGCAATCGGCGTACAGCGTCCTGCGCGCGTCCACCAGTTCATCGGTGCTCAGGCCGACATCGTCGATGTGGTCGTCCCACGCCGGGTGCTTGCCGAACGCGCTCACGCGAACGCTCGGGGTCCGTGATGCGCCCAACGACTTAGAGAGGCTCTTGATCATGAAACGCTTGCTCGCTGGGGGGCGGAATATCGGAAGAAGACCTTGAAATCAGCCTGAACACCGAACTCTGGCACGATCAGCTGCCGAACACGACTCGTCATCGGCCCTCACCCGGCTTCGATCCGCGTCTCCGCGTCACTCACGGCAAATCCCGTATCGTCGGCCAGAGGTCGAGCGTCGGCAGCGTGCCCGGCGTCGCCTTCTCTCGCATCTTCAGCCACAGCCGCAGATCCGCGCCCGACGCGTCCTTGGCGTTGAACGGCACGTACCACACCACGCGGCCGCCCTCGGTCTCGCTCGCCGCCCGATCTGTTCGCTCACGCAGCCCGCCCAGCAGGTTCCACGGACGCGCGAGCGTGAACGTCACGTCCGGCGACTTGGCGATCTCGCTGGTGGCCATCTGAACCGCGATGTCCGACGCGCCGATCGTCGCTTCGAACGGGAACTCCGTAAGCTCCAGAACGTTCGTCCAGCCCACGCGATTCTTGAAGTTCTGCGGATTGCCGTTGATCAAGATGTTCGCCACGGCGTACTTCTTCACCGCAAGCCCGCTATCGCTGCGGCCCGTCGGTGCGCCGTTGACAATCGCAAACTCAACGACCACGCCGTTGGTCGCCGCGAGCTTTTGCGCCACCGCGCGCATCGGCTGGAGGCGTCGCTCCGCCGCGGGCCCACCGGGCATCGCGCTCTTCATCATGCTGCGGTTGATCTCTTCCAGCGTCCGCACCTGAGACTGTGCAACCACCGGCACCGCCAGCGGCTTGTCCAGCGGGCGACCGATCGCCCCGCCGACAAGCTGCGACGCACGCTTCACCTGCTCCAGCGTCAGCACGTTCGCACCGTCGATCGCGATCGGGAACCCGCCGAGCAACTCACGCAGTTCCGTCTGCATCGCCCCCGCGGCGTCCTCCCGCTCCTTCGCCAGCAATCGCACGCCCTCAAGCCAGATGCTGTTCCAGAACTCACTGGGGATGCTCCGAACCGCCGGGTTCCGCATGAACCCGAAGTACGTCTGCTCAAGATCCTCCGGATTACCGCCCCGATCGAGCATGCCCTCAAGGGCCGCGCGACCGCTATCGGCCGGCAACTGCCGCCACGACGCCAGAGCCGCGCTCATTCGGGATCGCGTCGCTGCGACGCGCAGCGTCTCGGTCTCTTCGGCGATGCGGCGCTTGGCATCCGCCAGCGCCTCGGGGCTCACCAGCGGCTGGGCCTCGCGGGGCGCGTTCGGCGTTGCGCTTCCGGCCGGGATGGCGTTGAACGCCTTCTCGACTTGTTCACGCAAGAACGCCGCGACACCCTCGCCAGCGTTCTGCAGCGCCGGGTCGTCCAGGGCCTCGCGATACTTCGTCCACGATGGGAACTGCTTGGCAAGCCACGCGCCGCGAACGTCTTCGGACCAGTACTTGAAGTAGGAGTCGGCGTAGCCGCGCAGCGATTCGCGAACATCGGCGACGCGTCCCTTGAGCGCGGCGCTGTTCAGCGGGCGCTCGTTGCGCGTGCCGGGGGAGTTGGACTCGTCAAACGCCGTTTGGTAGTCGGCGAAGATCAGCTTCGCCGCCGCGGGGCGATAGCGCTCGTCGATCGCCTGAGCGGAGTCGAGCACAGCGATCTTCGGCAAAGCGCCATCGGTCTCAGTGCCTGCAGGGATCTTGCGAGCCAGCTCGCTCCAGCCGGCACCGCCGCTCTGCAGGCGATTGCCGATGTAGCTATCCAGCAATCGCCCGGTGCGCGCGGCCCGAGCCGCCGTGAGCGCGTTCTCGAGCGATGGCTTACCCGTCAGCCCCGGCGCCGCGCCGTTGGCGTCCACGTCCCACTGCGTGATCTGGTTGATCGCCTTCTCACGCGACTCGTCGCTCCGCTTCACCGCGTCAGCGAACGACTGCCCATCACCGGGCTTGAACGCTTCGCTCTCGGTCTTCGCGGCGCGAAGCTCGACGTTCGCGAGGTTGTATGCCTGCACGCGCTTCACGATCCGCGGCTCATCACCGCCGGCCCGCGCCAGCAGCACCGAAGATTCCTTCGTGTTCAGCAGCTCTTTGAACCGCTTGACCAATGCGGCGACCTCGTCGGTCGCTTCCTTCTTGCTTGATGCCAGGGAAGCGCTCAGGCCGCCCTTGCCGCCGGTGAGCGAGCCGCGGGCGGCGTCGCGCAGGTCCTTCGCTCCGCCGGATCCGACGCTCGACGCCGCCCTCTCCTCGGCGCGCTTCTCGGCGTCCTTCGCGGCGTTCGAGGCACCGAGCTTGTCCAGCAGACCGCCAACGCCACCGCCCTGTTCGGGCAGCTCGTTGACAAGCACGCCGAAGTCCCGCTCGATCCGCTGCGTCTCGGCCTTTGCGACATCATCGAGGAACGACGCGTCGATCGCTCGCTTGGCGACCTTCGCCAGCGCGCCCTCGACGCGCGCGGCTGCGGGTCGGATCTTCTCACCGGCGCTCTCCCACTGCCGCAACGCCTCGTCGAACTTGTCCAGCGTCCGCTGCGTGTCCGGCGTGCCCGGATCGCTCGGCCATCGCACCACCGCCTTGTCGGCCTCCTGGAACTCCGCCAGACCGAGAAAGAGCTCAACGACCGCGCCGAACTCCCCACGCCCTTCGACCTTCCGGCTTGATTCCGCAAACAGGTCGATCGACGCCATCAGGTCCTTGCGGCTCTTCTCGTCGGTCGTCCGCAGCGAGGCCGGCGGCCACGCGTCCTTGATCGGCGAGCCGTCCTTCATGTACGTCTCGTCGATCACCAGCTGCAGCTCTTCGATCTGACGCTTGCGCTCCGCTGGCTTGTCGATCGTCGCGCCCGGCGCACGACCCTCCAGCAGCGTCACCAGCGCCTCGACATCGATCAGCGCCGGCGGCTTGCCCTTGCTGTCCTTCATGCTTGCCGGCGTGTCGCCGGCTGCGAGCGTCTCCAAAC
>JAIEQQ010000519.1 GCA_019747615.1 Phycisphaerales bacterium | reverse complement strand
GGGTGCGGGTCGCGGCGGGAGACCTGGATACCGGCGGACAACGGCCGATCGTCCCGGCGCTCGTGCTTCCATCGGTGCCGCCGCAGCAGATCGCCAAGGTCGGGCCGGGTCAGATCATTCTCAGCAACAGCAACTCCCCTGTGACTGGCACATTCTCGCTGACCGTTAACGGGCAGGTGACGGCGACGGTGCGAGGTCGAGACGGGCGTCCCGCCTCGGTCGTGCTCGACCGGGTCGATGTGAGCGTGCCGATCGGTGAGCCAGCACGGTTCCGCACGGCCAACACCCTCAGGCAGATCGGTCTTGGCGTCCATACCTTCGAAGCCACCGGCGTCGAATCCATGACCGTGACCCCGGCGCAGCCGCAATAAACCGCGCGGCAGACACAACAAGACGCAGCGGCGGGCCAGCGATGTCCTCGCCGGCCCCGCCCGCGCTTGCGATCATCCGTACGCACATGACCGTATCATTGCTCTTCGGCAGACCCAGCGCCACGCAGCACGCCCGAAGCGGTCGCTCATCTTGCGTGGAGGAGCAGCAGCACATGACCGAATCACCCGCAGACATCACGCTCCTCTTGCACGCCGCGGCGTCCGGCAATCGGCGCGACCTTGACGCCCTGATGGCTGCGATCTATCAGGACATGCGCCGCCTGGCCATGTCGCACATGAAGGGTGAACGCCACGACCACACGCTCTCGCCCACCGCCTTGGTTCACGAGGCATATGTCAAGTTCATCGACCAACGGAACACCGACTGGAAGAACCGCCTGCACTTCTTCGCGGTCGCCGCCCGCATCATCCGCCGGATTCTCATCGATCACGCCCGCGAGAAGAACGCCCAGAAGCGCGGCGGGAGCGGCGACACCGACGAGTGCGCTATGACGCGGATCAGCATCCACGAGCACGACGTCGCGGCGCCCGCACGCGATGTGGACCTGCTCGCACTTGACGAAGCGCTCGTCGAGCTGGCGACGCTTGATGAGCAGCAGGCCCGCATCGTCGAGCTGCGGTACTTCGGCGGCTGCACCGTCGATGAAATCGCCGAGGTGCTCAGCATCGGCAAACGCACCGTCGATCGCGACTGGCAGGCCGCCCGCGCTTGGCTCTTTGATCGTCTGAGCGAAGACGAGAACGGGGGCACCGCGAGTGAAACCTGAAGCCGCCCGCGCCCACGCGATCTTCACCAGAGCCTTGTCACTCGACCCTGCGGAGCGAGAGGCGATGGTGGTGGACGCGTGCGCGGGCGATGCCGGAGTGCTCAAGCGCGTGCGCAGACTGCTGGGCATGGCCGATCGCTCGACCGGATTCCTCGATACTCCCGCGCTCGGCCGGCGTGAAGCACCGGTGCCGGATGCGGTCGGAACGTACCTGGTGGTGGGCGTCCTGGGCGTGGGCGGCATGGCCACGGTCTATGAAGCGGTGCAGGAAAGCCCGAACCGGCGCGTGGCCGTCAAGGTGATGCACCACTCGATGACGCACACCGACGCGCTCCTGCGCTTTCGCCTCGAAACCCAGACGCTCGCACGTCTAGTCCATCCCGGGATCGCGCGAATCTACGAGGCGGGAACGGCGCAGCTCGGCCAGTCTGGCCCGACACCGTTCTTCGCCATGGAACTTGTGCCGGATGCACTGAGCATCACGGAGTATGCCCGCACGCACAAGCTCGCGCTGGAACAACGGCTCAAGATGTTCACGTCGGTCTGCGACGCCGTGACGTATGGCCATCAGAACGGGATCATCCACAGAGATCTCAAGCCGGCCAATGTACTCGTTGGTTCCGATGGCATCGCCAAGGTCATCGACTTCGGGATTGCCCGGAGCACCCGTGACGACATGCCCTCAGTCACCCGCACCGCCGACGCCGCAAGGCTGTCGGCACCTTGAACTACATGAGCCCCGAGCAGTGCGACGCCCGCGCTGATATCGACATTCGCGTGGACGTGTACTCCTTGGGCGTGATGTTGTATGAACTGGTCAGCGGGCACTTGCCCTACGACCTGTCGAACCTGCCGATTCCCGCGGCTGTGCAACGCATCGTGCACGACCCGCCGCGACGGCCCGCTCTGCCACGCTCACATCCATACGGTGACCTGTGGGCCATCGTGTTCAAGTCGCTCGAAAAGAAGCCGGACCGGCGCTATGCGAGCGTGGCCGGTCTGGCGGCGGATGTGCGCAGACTGCTCAACTTCCAGGCGATCGAGGCGCGCCCGCCCGGCTTCGCACACCAGTTCCGGCTCTTTGCCAAGCGTCATCGCACGTTCGTCGCGGCCGGGCTGGCACTGAGCGGGGGCATCGTGATTCTTGCGGCCGTGAGCGCGATCTTCGCGGTCCGGCTCGCGCGTGAAGCCCATCAACGCGAGGTCGCGGAGAGACTCGTCATCCGCGAGCGCGACGCCGCACGCTGGCAGGCATACGTCGCCCAGATGTCCGGCGCACTGTCAGCCATGAAGGCCGATGAGTTCCAGCAGCTGCGTACGCGACTCGCGGCTGTCACATACCAGCCGCGAGGCTGGGAATGGGGGTTTCTTTCCCGACTCGCCGACCGCAGCGTGAGCACAATTGAGGCGCACGAGGGGATGATCCAGGACTTCGCGTCAAACCACGACCAGACGCGGTTTGTGACCGCCGGTGATCGCGGTTCGGTTCGTCTGTGGGACGAGTCGCTCCGCAAGCCGCTCGCATCGTTTAGATCTGAGACCGGCGCACGGATGCTCAGTGCCGCGTTCACGAGTGACGGTCGGTCGGTCGTCTGCGGCGACGCCCTGGGGTCTGTACGGCTGCTCGATGGCGAAACGCTTCAAGAGATTTCCGTGCTGACCCAGGTGACCGGGGCCGTGCGGACGGTTGTGGGGTTGCCAGACCGCCGGGTCGCCGTCGCTGACGCGAGGGGATCCTGCGATATTGTCGAGATCGACTCGGCCCGACGCGATCCAATCTCTGGCGATCAGCCCGGGGGTGTACAAGGCCTGTCGGTCTCTCCAGACGGACACCTGCTCGCCACGTTCAATGACAAGGGTTCCCTCTGGCTTAGAGACTCTGTGAGCGGGACGCCCATCCAGAAGCTGGACTTGACCTGCCCCCATTTTCTGTACCAGTCGCTATGAGAGTCGGTGCATCGTACTGACCTCCGGCGTGTTCTGGCACG
>JAIEQQ010000271.1 GCA_019747615.1 Phycisphaerales bacterium | reverse complement strand
GCAGCGCCAGCTCGAGAACGTGGCGTTCATCCGGGTCGAGCCGTGACAGCGCGTGGGCCGCGCGCCGCAGATCATCCGCCATCGCCGGCGACGCCGCCGCCTCAACACGCTTCGGCGTCGGCTCATACGTCGCTTGCAGGTGCAGGCGAGTGCCGATGCGACGCTGGGCGTCGATCAACCGCCGGTGGGCGATCGTCGCGATGAACGATGCCTCGGATCCAAGGCTCGCGTCGTATCGCCCCGCGCACCGCCACACTTCCACGAAAATCTCCTGCACCGCGTCCTCGACATCGCCGCCCAGCGGTTCGAGGTACCGCCGCGCGAGCCCGTACACCATGCCGCCGTATTCATCCAGACACGCGCCGACCGCGCCGGCATCGCCGGTGGCCACTCGCGCCAAGATGGGTTCCCGCATCGTCAAAGTTTGCACACCCGTCTTTCGTGCCCCGCATGATACCAAGTCGCCCGCGATCGAATATTTTTTTCTTCGTTCCAAAAACCACCGCGGTGTCCAGCTGCGATAGACCGTTAACGGGCGATCGCCCACGGCACACTCGTGCCTTAGCTATCGCTCATCCAACGCGTTTAGAGATGCATCTGCCCACCCCCCCCTTGGAGAGAAGAAATGAAGACTCGCGTGCTCGCCTCGTTCGTGTCCGTTGTCGCCACGCTGACCGTCGCTGGCACCGCCTCCGCTGAGCTGGTCTACGGCGTCACCCTCGACCAAACCCTCATCTCCTTCGACAGCGCCGCCCCCGGCACCGTCCTCAGCGGCGTCGCCATCTCGGGCCTTCAGTCCAACGAGGTCATCCGCGGCATCGATCTCCGCCCCGCCACCGGCGTCGTGTACGGGCTTGGCAGCTTCAACCGCCTCTACACCATCAACCTGACCACCGGCGCCGCGACGCAGGTCGGCAGCAGCTTTTCACCCGCGCTGAATGGCTCGAGCTTCGCGTTCGACTTTAACCCGACGGTTGACCGCATCCGCATCGTGTCCGATGCAGATCAGAACTTCGTCCTGAATCCCAACACCGGCGCCGTGCAGACAACGAGCCCCGCGCCTGTCTATGTCGCCGGCGATGTCAACGTCGGGCAGAACCCCAACGTCGTTCACGCCGCGTACACCAACAACGTCGCCGGCGCCACCTCGACGACGCTCTTTGTCATCGACTCCGGCCGTGATTCGCTGGCTCGCCTGAACGTGGCCACCGGTGCGCTCACGACCGTCGGCTCCCTCGGCCTGGGCAACGGCGTCAACGACATGGGCGGCTTCGATATCAGCGGCCAGACCGGCGTCGCCTTTGCCGCCGTCCGCAACACGCTGCTCTCCAGCACCACCTTCTGGTCCATCAACCTTGCCACCGGCCAGGGCACGCAGATCGGCGAAGTCGGCGGTGGTGCGATCCTCACCGCGATCACCGTCGTCCCCGCGCCGTCGTCCATGGCCCTGCTCGGCCTCGCCGGCGTCATCGCCGGTCGCCGCCGCCGCTGAGCGAAATCACGAGCTTTTCCTGTCTGTGGGCCGGGGGCGTGTGCAGTGTCGCACACGCCCTTGGTATTTTTTGGAGTCGCGAGGGACTTCCGACGGCGAGCGAACACGCATCCCCCCTCCCTCGGTTCCTACCGGGGGAGGTGCCGCGCCTCGCGGCGGAGGGGGCACGACTTTGAGATACTCGTGGCCACAACAATCGCTGTGAATCTTCGAGCCCCCTCTGGCTCGCGGACGCGCCATCTCCTCCGCTCGCGAGCGCCACTCGGCCCTCGGCCCTCAAACCTCGGCCCTTCCCCCCCTTACAACTCCGGCGCAAACCCCCGCCGCAGCGTGTTCTCCGCGATCGCCCGCGGCACCACGAAGTGCAACAGATACTCCGCGCCGCCCGCCTTGGATCCAACACCCGACATCCCAAAGCCGCCGAACGGATGACGCGCTACCAGCGCGCCGGTGATGCCGCGGTTGATGTAAAGGTTGCCGACGCGGAACTTCTTCTTGGCCAGCTCGATATGCGAGGGCTTCCGCGTGAACACGCCGCCGGTGAGCTTGTATGGCAGTGCGTTCGCGATGCGCAGCGCGTCCTCAAAGTCCTTCGCGTGCAGCACCGCCAGCACCGGGCCGAAGATCTCTTCCCGTGCAAGCTCGTGATCCTCTGGGACATTCCAGAAAATCGCCGGCCCGACAAATCTCGATCCCTCGCCAGCCAGGGCAGGCGGCACCGCAAGCTGGAAGTGGGGGAGGCCACCGCCCGCCGCGCCCGCCTTGGCACGATTGATGAACCCGTTGATCTTCGCCGCGGCGTCGCTGTCGATCACCGGGCCAACATCCGTCCCCGGCAGCGTCGGGTCGCCGATCGTCAGCGCACCGGTCGCCTCAACAAGCCGCTGTCGGAAGTGCGTGATTGTGGGCCCGTTCGGCCCGTCGCGATCAACGACAATCAGCCGCGAGCATGCCGAGCACTTCTGACCCTGGAACGCAAACGCCGAGTGACGGATCGCCAGCACCGCCTCGTCGTGATCCGCCGACGTATCGACGATGATCGCGTTCTTGCCGCCCATCTCGCAAACCACGTGCTTGACGTGCGCATCAGCACCAGCAGCCCACTGTCCGAACTTCCCGCGATCGCTGCTGAACGGCGACATCGGTGCCGCCGCGTTCAGGATGTCACAACCAACATCTCTCGAGCCCGTGAACGCGATGATCGCCACACGCGGGTCGCGGACCAGTGCTGCGCCGGTCGTCTCGCCCGGCGCGGGGCAGAATGCGATGAGTTCTGAGCGATGCGTGCTCAGTGCTGAGCTTTGGGACGCCGGCATCACGCCTTGTGACGACGCGAGCGTCTCCGCGATCGCCTGCGAGAAGATGTCGCACATGATCTTCGCGATCCCGGGCGTCTGCTCTGCCGGCTTCACGATCACGGTGTTCCCCGTCACCAGCGCCGCCGCCGTCATCCCGCAGCAGATCGCCAGCGGGAAGTTCCACGGCGCAATCACCACCGCGACCCCGCGCGGCTCGTGAACAACTTCATCCAGCTCGCCAATGAACTTACCGATGCGACGACGCTCAAACAACTCCACCGCCATGCGCGCGTAGTAGTCGCAGAAGTCGATCGCCTCACACGTATCGGCATCCGCCTCGCGCCACGTCTTGCC
>JAIEQQ010000130.1 GCA_019747615.1 Phycisphaerales bacterium | reverse complement strand
TCCGCGATGCCTCCCAGTACGTCAAACGCTACCACGTTCAGCACAATGTCGATGTCTGCGGCACGCTGAGCCTCGCCGATGCCGGCGACGCGCCGGTCGCGCCGTTCTCGATCAACGACACGCTGGATCTCGTCGAGTCCTTCGCGTCCTCGCTGGTGAGCGCTCCGTCGTCATCGCCGAACACGCGCCTCATGGCGGTGGGGGGAGATCACTCGATCTCGTACGCGAACATCCGCGCGACGTACTCGCGCCTTGGCGAGCCCTCCGGCGGCATCGCGCTGATCCACTTCGATGCGCACCTGGACACCGTTGACACGCTCTGGGGCGAGAAGTACTCGCACGCCTCGCCGTTCCGGCGCGTGATCGAGGAGGGCTTCGTCGATCCGCGCCGCATGATCTCCATCGGCATGCGAGGGCCGCTGAACAGCGCCGACGATCTGGCGTTCGTCAAGCAGCAGGGGGTCACGCTTGTTTCGTGCGATGACCTTGCGCGATCGTCGAACGCGCCCGTCATGGCGGGTGCCGTGCCGTCACGCAGCGGGTTGAACTGCGCAGCCATCGACGCCTTTCTCAATCGAATCGGCAAGCTCCCGACGTACATCACGTTCGATATCGACTGCATCGATCCGGCGTTTGCGCCAGGCACTGGCACGCCCTGCCCGGGCGGGCTCAGCAGTGCTGAAGCGTTCGATCTGTTGCGGCGTCTGGCCGGCGTGAATGTCGCGGGGGCGGACGTGGTTGAAGTGCTTCCTGATCGCGATCCGTCGGGGATTACCGCGTTGCTCGCAGGGCACGTGATGTTCGAGATTCTCGCGCTGGACGCGATCAATCGAAGGTGAGGCGGAGATGGCCGCTGGGAAGAATGCAACGACCGCGACGAGTGCTGGCACGCTGACGCTGCCGAAGCGATCGCACCCGCTTGTCCGTGCCGTTGCGGCGCAGTGGCGTCTCTTGACGTCTCCGGCGCGATCACGCTCGCGTGGGCCGGGGATGCCGGTGCTGGTGGCGTGCAGCGGCGGCGCGGATTCCTCGGCGCTCTGCATCGCACTTGCCGCGTCGCGAGCGAGCTTCGCGATCGCCCATGTTGTTCACGACATGCGGCCGCCGACCGAGGCGAGTCGCGATCGCGACATCACTGCGTCACTGGCGCAAGCCCTGGGCGTGCCGTTCTACGTCGCCAGCGTGAGCGTTCGCGATCGCAAGGGCAACGCCGAGCAGAACGCCCGGCACGGGCGCTATCGCGCCTTAGCCACAATGGCGAGCGAACACGGCTTCGCGTTCATCGCCACCGCCCACCACGCGCACGACAATCTCGAGAGCCTCCTGATCGCCATGGCCCGAGGCGGCGGCGTGCGCGCGATGGCGGGCATCCGGCCCCGATTGCGGATGCGGCGACGCGCGAATGAAGACGCACTCACGATCATCCGCCCGATGCTCACGCTGACGCCGACGCAGGCTCGCGAGCTCTGCACCATCGCAGGCTGGACATGGGCCGAGGACGCGACGAACGCCGACCGCAGTGGCGATCGCATCCGCAGCGCCCTGCGGCATCGCGTGCTGCCGGAGTTGCTGTCGATCCTGCCCGACGCCGCGATCGGCTCGGTGCGGAGCGCCAAGCTGGCCGGTGCCGCCGTTGCGATGATCGAGCGAGCGATCGCTGATGAGCACTTTCAGGAGGTGATGTTGGTCGCCACTGGCGAGCGCCAGTTCGTCGCCCCGCGTGCGCGGCTTCGGCAACTCTCGGCGTTTGCGATTGGTGAGGTTGTCCGGGCGGTGGTGAAGCGGGCGGGTGTGCCGCGCGGCCCGCGATCGCTGTCCCAACGGTCCCTGGAGTCGATCGCGACGCTCATCCGCTCCGACGACACGGATCCGCGCGAGTTCCAACTTCGCGGGCTGGAGGTCGTCGTCAGTGCCCATCAGGTGCTCATCCGGCGGCGAGTCGCCGAGAGTTCGGATAACCTGAGCCCATGAGCAAGCGAACGCTGACCGCCATGCCCCGTCGTCGAGTTCTGCACGAGCGAGCCGCGCCTTTGGCGGATCGATCGGCGGCGAGCCCCGCGTCGTTCCCCGAGCCCGAGCACACCGAGATCATGCTCGGCGAGTACATGCAGCGCCGCGAGCGCGTCCTGAAATCCCTCGGCAAGTCCGCGGCCCTGGTCTTCGCCGGGACCGAGGGCGGCGACCACTTCGCCGTCAATCCGTTCTTCTTTCACCTCACGGGCATCGCGAATGAATCCGGCGCAGCGATCCTGTTTGATCCGACCAGCGACGACCCGCGCAAGCGCGTGATCCTCTTCCTTCGCCCGCTCAACCCCGAGGCCGATCGGTGGGACGGCCTTCGCGAGCATTTGTCCGGCTCGCTGCGCACCCGCCTCGGCTTCCGCACGGTCCTGCGTACGACGCAACTGCCGATGTGGCTGGCGCACGCTGCCCGCCGTGCAAAGTCGCTGGCGTGCCTGCACCCGTTCGCGCAGCACACGCAAAACGTCACCGAAGATCTGGCGACGTACCGCAAGGTCGCCGAGCGGATGGTCGGCGTGCAGATCGAGGATCGCACGGACCTACTGCCGCGGATGCGCGCGGGCAAGTCTCGCGCCGAGATCTCGCTGATCAAGCACGCGATCGACATTACGCACAAGGGCTTCCTCGCGGCCATGCGCACGCTCGCCCCCGATGTCGGCGAGGGTGCGATCCAGCGAGCTCTTGAGCAGACCTATGCCGAGCGTGGCGGCCAGGGCCTTGCCTTCGGCTCCATCGTTGGCTCCGGCCTTCACGCCACGGTGCTCCACTATCGCGCCAACTCCGGCCCGACGAGCGCTGGCGATCTGGTCGTCATCGATTCTGGCGCGAAGTTCGGCGGCTACTGCGCTGACATCACGCGCACGCTCCCGGTCAACGGGCGATTCTCACGCCAGCAGCGGGCGATCTACGACGTGGTCTTGATGGCCCAGGAGGCGGCGATCAGCGCCTGCCGCCCCGGCGCTTCGCTATGGGAGATCGACGCCGCGGCCAGGTCGGTCATCGAGCACGCCGACCTCGGCGACTTCTTCATTCACGGGATCGGGGGCGGCAAGTACGACGAGTTGACCGACGCCATTCTGACGCGCTTCCACGGCATCGAAGCCACGGGCTTCGTCG
>JAIEQQ010000615.1 GCA_019747615.1 Phycisphaerales bacterium | reverse complement strand
CGCCAAAACGAGAAACGCCGCCCTCGGCGGGCGGCGTTGTTGAGCCGTTTAACATAACATGCATTATCGGCGGCATGAAATCGGTGGGGGAGCAATCGAGAATTGCAGCCTCCGAGGCATCCTGTGGCGAGTCTGGATATCCGCGACGTGAAGCTCGACGCTGTGACGGCACACCCGCAATCTCTCCGCTCCTCTCCGCCACCTCCGCGATCCAAACCTCCCGGCCATGCCCCGCGCGCCGATCCGCGTGCTCGCGCCCGCGGCTCCGACGACACCTTCAAATCCCCCGCTCCATGAACAGCGTGTGCGGGTTCGGGTCGTCGTTGTAGCGAAACGTGTCCATGAACCCGAGCGACCGGTACAACCCGACCGCCGCGGCGAAGTCCGGCTCCGTATCCAGCACCATCCGCGTGTATCCCGCGCCGCGTGCGAACTCGATCAACTCGACCGCGAGGCGTCGCCCGAGCCCGATGCCGCGGTGCGTCGGGCGAACGTACATGCGTTTCATCTCGCACGTCGTCTCGTCGATCACCTGCCGCAGCGCGATGCACGCGACGGGCATCGTCGCTCCACGCGACGCTGTTGATGCCCCAGTGTCGTCGCCGACGACACCCGCCGCATACGCAACCAGAATCACGCCGCGAGGCTCCGCGTAACGCCCCGGCAGCCCAGCCAGCTCCGCATCGAAGCCCTGGAACTCCAGGCTAAACGGCAAACTCGTCGCGTACTCCCGAAACAGCGCCGCGCCGTCGGCGAGCTGCGCCGTCGAAGTCGCCCGAACGATCTGGGCATGGCCCGGCGATGTCACGTCGTGCTCCGGATCACGTCAACCCGCCCGCCCGCGCCGCTGCCGCGCAGCGCTGCACGACCTCGCTGAGCGGGCACAAGTCGCCCTTGCCGTCGTCATTGCGCAGCTTGAACTCGACACTCTGGGCCGCCAGCGCCTTCTCGCCCAGCGTAAGCCGGATCGGCACGCCGATCAGGTCCGCGTCCTTGAACTTGACGCCCGGGCGCTCGTCGCGATCGTCGATGAGGACGTCGAGGCCGATGGCCGCGAGTTGGCGGGCGATGTCGCTGGCCGTCGATCGCGTCTGCTCATCGTCGAACTTCATCAGCGTGATCAGCACGTGATACGGCGCCAGCGGCAAGGGCCACTTGATGCCGTTGGCATCGTGATTCTGCTCGACGGTCGCCGCGAGCGTGCGGCTGACGCCGATGCCGTAGCAGCCCATGATGACCGGGCGGCGCTGCTGCGTCTCGTCGAGAATGTTCAGGTCCATCGCCTCGGAATACTTCGTGCCGAGCTTGAAGATGTGCCCGACCTCGATGCCTCGCGCGGCTTCCAACTTCGCCCCATCGGCGCGTGGCGACGGATCGCCAACGATCGCGTTTCGCACGTCGGCGATCTTTACATAACCCGCGTCGTCCAGTTTCGCGCCCACCTCGCGCCGCCAGTTGAAATGCTTGACGTGATGATCCGGCTTGTCGCTGCCGCTGGCCCAGAACCCCCCGCCGCTGGCATCCGCGTCGATCAGCAAAAGCGTCCCCGCCACGGTGTTCACGGTGCGGGGCGAGACATATCCAATCGCAAAGCCCGCGGCTCGCGCCGCCTTCTCATCAGCAAGCGAGATCGTCGCCTTGCCGTTGCCCGTCATCGCGCGCACCGCAGTCTTAACCTTGCCCTCGTTGACATCATGATCGCCACGCACCACCGCGACGACCCACTTGGCCCCATCGGACTTCGCCCCGGGCCCGGCGTCAATCTGGAACACGATGCTCTTGAGCATTCGATCCGGCTTCACCTTCATGAACTTGCCGACCTCGACGATCCCCGGCAGGTTCGGCGTGTGCACCTCGGTCAGTTCGCCGCTGGGCGCTTCAGTCAGCGTTCCCGCCGCCCGCGTGCCGATCTCACACTTCTCCACGTTCGCGGCGTACCCCGACACAGGACACCGCAGAATCGTGTCCTCGCCGCTCTCGCAGTTCACCATGAACTCGTGCGAGGCGCTGCCGCCGATCGGCCCGCTCTCGGCCTCGACGGGTGTGAAGCTCAGGCCGCAGCGCGTGAAGATGCTGGAGTACGCGCGGTACATCGCGTCGTACGTCTCGTTCAGCCCCCCACTGCCCTCGATCTGGCTGTGGAACGAGTACGCGTCCTTCATGATGAACTCGCGCCCGCGCAGCAGGCCGGCGCGCGGGCGGGCCTCATCGCGGAACTTGGTCTGGATCTGGTAGAGATTGACCGGCAGCTGCTTGTAGCTGGTGATCGAGCCGCGGACGAGCTCGGTGATCGGCTCCTCGTGCGTCGGCCCCAGTGCATAGGTCGCGTCCTTGCGGTCGCTGATCTTGAAGAGCAGATCGCCATAGTCCACGTCGCGCTTGGTGCCGGCGTACAGCTCGATCGGCAGCAGCACCGGCAGCAACAGCTCGCTCGCGCCGGCCGCGTTCATCTCTTCACGCACGATCTCGTTCACCTTGCGCAGCACGCGAGCGCCGAGCGGCAGGTAGTCATAAATCCCCGCGCCGAGCTTGCGGATGTACCCCGCACGCAACAACAACACATGGCTCGGCCCCTCGGCCTCAGCCGGGGCCTCGCGCAGCGTGGGGATCACGGTCTGCGACCAGCGGGTGATATCGCCAGGACGGGCATTAAAACGGGTCAACTCGGCGGCGTTCTGCGTCATAGGCCGCAAGCGTAGGGAGGGCGGAAATGGCAAAACGCTCAAAGCAGCAAAGCTCAAAGCAGCAAATTGGAACGCCGCTCGCCGTTCGCGCCGCCCACGAACGGTACTAGCGGGTTCAGAATGTGAGCTATCCTGCTTTGCGATGCTCGCGACGCCAGCCTCACGCCTCGGCGCGTGGTCCTGCGACGTTGCCCACGTGGATCTCCGGCCCGCCGCCCCCTTCGCTCAGCCCAAACGCCTCATGAATGCACGCCGCGGCCCGCGTTGCGTCCGCCTCGTTCACCACGACCGAAATCCGGATTTCGCTCGTACTGATGTTCTCGATCCGCACCGTCGCGCCCGCCAGAGCCGTGAACATCCGCGCCGCCACGCCCGGCGTGTACCGCATCCCCGAGCCCACGGCCGAGACCGTCGCGAGCCCGCTATCGATTCGCACCGCCTGCACGCCG
>JAIEQQ010000459.1 GCA_019747615.1 Phycisphaerales bacterium | reverse complement strand
CATCTGCTGCGATCTCATAGACGCCTGAGCCTGGGATCTGCCCGCGCGGTCGCGGCGTCAGGTCTGAGAGCCGGATGTAAGTATCATCTGCCGTTCCCTTGCCCTCGACATAGGAGAAGCCTTCGGTCGCGGAGAGATGGGCAAGGCCGTCATCGCCCATCGTGCCCCATTCTAGGATCTCGCCCGTCGCTGGATCGTATCGGAGAAAGTCGGTCATTTGTTATATTCCACGACCATGATTGTGACCGCCTGCTGGTCATAAGTGCAGTTCATCGTGAATGTGTAAGAGCCATCTGAAGGGGCCGTGAAAGTGGTGGCAAGCGTCGCGTCGATCGCTTTGTAGTGCCAGACGGTCGAGAAATCGCCGGAGACCATTTCGCCGTAAGGAACCTCAGTCCAAAATTGCGCGCGGCTTTCCAGCGTCGTCGCACCTTGTTTTACGGAAAGCGTTCCGCCGATGGTCCCGATCGCCGTGCTACTTGTCCGGTCATTACCGTTCGCGAGGAAGACGCCTATCAGCGTGACGGCAGCGCCTGAGCGCAGAGTGACAGAAACTGTCGCGGTGGCCGTGGTGCTGCGCGAACTGACCGCTTGCGTGACCGCGCCGCGCTTGATCCTAGCTTCTTCGATGTAGGTAACGCCGCCTTCGACGCGGAAAGGAGAAGCCGCCGAACCGCCATCCGTAGGCTTGAGCTTGAATTTGTTCGCCGTGATCTCAACTGAGTCCGTAGTCAGATCGATGACAACGCCGGCGCTTGTGTTCTGAAGCTTGCCGGTTGTGACCGTGCCGAGGTTGGCGGCGATGGCCGAGAGGGTCGAAACCGAGATGGCGGTGGCCGAGACAGCGCCAACCGCGATCTTCCCCGCAATGATGGAGTTAGATGCAAGCTCCGTCGCGGTGATCGTGCCCGCGGCGATCTTTGCCGCCGTGACTGCTCCCGCGGCCAGTTCGACAGCTGTGATCGTCCCAGCTGTGATCTTCGCAGCTGTGACCGCACCGGCGGCAAGCTCACTGGTTGTGACGGCGCCCGCCGCGATCTTCGGCGTCGTGATGGCATCATCTAGAATCTTCGTTTCGGTAATCGCGCCAGTTGCAATCGCCGCCGCCAGAACCACGCCCGCCGCGAATTGCGCCGATGCAATCGTTCCCGACAGTTCCGCGAAAGACGACGCGCCCCCGGATGCCGACCATGCGCCGGCGTCATAATTGTAGAGCTGCCCGTCTGTCGTGTTGTAGACGACCTTTAGGCCGGTGTAGCCGATAGGGCTGGGCAGGCTCGTGACGAGGCCCACCGGCTGGATGGAGGTTGCGAATGCCGCAGCGGTGACGAACCCGGGCGACGCCTCGATGCCGAGTTCGTCCGTGGTGGTCACAAGTCCGGGCGTTTCCACCGTGGCCTGCGTCCATGGCCCATTCGCGCCGGCCGCGCTCGTGCCGCGAACCTGAAGCAGAAGGTCGCGATCATCAAAGCCCGGCACTTGGAACGATGACTCGTAGCCGTTCGGGTAAACTGTGATCCATGTTTCGCCGGAGTCGTGGCTGACCTGTGCGGTGTAACTCTGCGAACTCGGGTCGGGCTGCCACGAGGCGCGAAGGGTGAGCTTCAACCCTTCCTGCACGAGGCTCGCATAGAGCGGGACCAGCGCGCCGGGGATCGCCGGCAGGCTGAGCGTCGGAAGATCTGGAAGCGCCGGAACGGACGAGTCGTTGATGTCATAGACTTCGGGCGCGTCGTTCACGAGATCGATTGAGAAGCGCCCCTCCCCGGCATTGGCGATGCGCGTGACCAGCCCGAGGAATTCCAAAGGCGTGCCTTGCGAGAAGGCCAGTGTCGCCGGCTCGGACACATCGGACCGCGCGAGAACCGCCGCGAGCGTCGTGCTTTGCTGAGTCTGGACAGTCGTCAGGTCGGTGGCGTCGACGATCGCGATATTGTCGGCCGAGCCCTTGGCGACTTTGACCGGGCCGAAGCTCCCGCCGATTGGCGTCTTGATCCGCACGTAATGATTGCCGCCGCCCCATGTGGCTGCGTCGTGGAAGGTCAGCCGGCGCGTCGCGACATCATAGGAGTCCACCCGGAAGGCTTGGCCCAATGTGCCAGGCATCTCGGTTTGAACGGCCACGAGATCGCCGCGGCGCAGCAGCTTGCCTTCCGCCTCGATGTCGCATGAGAAGGTGATGCGGCGGTAGCGATTGACCGCTGCGAGATATCGGGCAATTAGCGTCGCCTGTCGGCGGTTGGTGACGCCTTCGATCTGGACTCGAGCGGGGTGAACCAGTTCTGAGAGGGTGGCCGTCGAGGGAACATCCGCCCTGCCCCAGATTTCTTCCTCCAGATATTCGACAATCGTGCCGTCGCTGGTCTGGTCGTCTTGGAGCGTGAATGTCAGGGCTGCCGAACTCCGGATGATGTCGAAGTCGGTCAACTGGATGCGAGGCAGAGCGCGCTCTTCGTCGCGGATGAGCGTGAAGCGGTCCCACACATAGACCGGCTGCGCCAGCATCGAACGCAGGATGACCGTCAGAGCGTCAAGGACGGTCGCCTCAGACGAGAAGCGGTGATTGAACGTGTCGCCGCGGGTTGCGGCGTCAGCGGCCTTCGCAGCGACAGTCGGCAAATCGATATTGTCGCGTGACTGCCCGCCGCCATAGTCCGAGTCGTGCCACATATCGATGGCGGCCCAGACGGGATTCTGCGTGGCCTGCGTCACCCATGCCGTGCCGTTCCACACCGGGATCTTCCGGGTGGCGATGACATAGATCAGTTGGGAATTGTACTGGCTCAGACTCTTGTCGGCGCGAAGCTCGATCGCGAGTTGCGTCACCTTCGGGCGCGAGGTCGGGCCTTCAAGATACAGACGGGCGCCAGACCAGAGGGTATTATTCGCCCCGGTGGATGAGGGCGCAGCCGTGCGTCGGACGCGAACCTGAACCCGACCGGCAGACGGGAGCGTGTAGCTCAGCGTCTTCCGGACCGGAACCTTGATCTCCATCGTGTAAGTGGTGTTGATCGCGGTCAGCCACGTCCCGGCGCCGATGGGCGTTCCCACGTCATCAATCATCCGATATTCGATGATGATGTTTGTCGTCGCTGGCCGGGTGTTGGAGCCGTCCATCGTGAACGAGCCGCC
>JAIEQQ010000661.1 GCA_019747615.1 Phycisphaerales bacterium | reverse complement strand
CCACAGGGCTGAACGCCGCGCGCAGTCGCTTGGGTAGCGAGCGGATGAGCACCTCGACCTTTTCGACGAGCATCCCGGGCACGAGCCATTGGCCGGGGCGATTGTCCAGGCCGGGCAGATCGTCGATGGAAACAACCGCGGTGACGCCGTCGTCGTCGGTGCCGGGCGCGTAGCTGTAGCGCAGCGGCGCAGTGTGGTGCCCGAGTTCGATCATGTCCGGATAGAGCGCGTCGAGGTCGGTGTCCTCCGGCAGCGCGACGACATCGGAGCGCGTCATGAAGAGCAGTCGCGGGTTGTCGCGCTCGGCCGGAACGCGCCACTTCTCAAACGCCGGGCCGCTATGAATGTCCGCCGGCACGCGATCATCGAAGAACGCGAAGCGACGGCTCGTATCGGCCAACACATCCACGCGGCGCAGCTTGTGCTGGAGCTGGCGGGCCTCGTGCACGAGAGACTGGTTGTGGCCCATGAACTCGCCGCGAGTGGGCAGGAGGCCCTCGACCAGCGCGTGATGGATGAAGATCTCGCGGCTCAGCTTCGGGTCGATCGTTCCGAAATGCACGCGGCGCTTCTCCGCAATCACCAAGCCCAGCAGCGACACCCGCTCGTACGCCATCACACGCGAGCTGCGCTCGTCGTAGTGCGGCTCGGAGTGCGCACGCTTGAGCAGGTGCTCGCCCGCCTGTTCGATCCACTCCGGCTTCACCCGCGCGATGTTGCGGGCGTAGAGCTTCGTGGTGCGCACCAGCTCACCGGCGACGACCCAGTCGGGGTTGGCCTTGAAGAGGCCGGAGCCGGGAAAGATCGCGAACTTGACGGCTCGTGCGCCGTCGTACTCAAAGCCGCCGGATTCCTTGCCGCGCTTGCCGACGCTGGCAATGAGGCCGGTGAGCATCGCGCGATGGATCGCCTCGTAGAGCGGCGAGATGGGCACGTTGCTCGGCTTCTCCTCGCGCGAGGTGCCGGGGATCGGCGCACCACCCATGGACCCGGCGTGCAGCTCCCGGCGCTGCGTGGCCCGCGGCAGCAACTGATCACGCCTGGCGTGCCGACGCTGCTCCTCTCGGCGCGGATCCGACCCGCTGCCTCCGCTCCCCCCACCACCACTCGACCCACGCCCCGCGCCCGAGAGCCCCACGCTCCCGCCCGGCAACTCGCTGATCATCTCGATAAGCTGGCGATGGACATCCTCCCACTCGCGAAGGCGCACGAACGACAGATACTCGCTGCGGCAGAGCTTACGCAACCGCGACGAGCTGAGGCGTGCCGATTGGTCCTTGTAGTACCACCAGAGCTTCAGCAGGCTGACGAAGTCGCTCAGCTCATCGCGGAAGCGCCGGTGCAGCGCATCGGCCTTCTGCTGCTCGGCCAGCGGCCGCTCGCGCGGATCGATCACGCTCATCGCGGCCACGATGATCAGCACTTCCTCCAGCGCACCGACCATCGCGCGAGTCTCGCGCTCTGCGGATGCCGGGAGACCGATCGCGCCGGCGCGATCCAGCGCTCCCCCACTGCCACGACCATTCACGCGCGGCGCAGGCCCGCCCTGCGGTCGCCGCCTCGCCGCGGCGGCCAGCAACTCGTTCTCTCGTGCCGCGAGAATGATCCGCGCGACGCTCGGCTCCACCGGCAGCCTCGCCATCAGCACGCCCATCGGCGTCAGCTCGCCCGCGTCGTCCACCGCCTGAAGCTGGCGCAGCGTCTCGTACGCATCGGCGATCATGCGCTCTTCCGGCGGCTCGACGAATGGGAATGTCGCCGGGTCGCCCAGGCGCAGGGCTTTCATCTGCAGCAAGACGCTCGCGAGATTCGTGCGCTGGATCTCCGGCTGCGTGAACTCCGGCCTCGCGTTGAAGTCGATCTCCGAATAGAGCCGGATGCACACGCCCGGCCCGATGCGCCCGCATCGCCCGGCGCGTTGCTGCGCACTTGCGCGGCTGATCGCCTCGATCGGCAGGCGCTGCACCTTCGTCTTGGGGCTGTAGCGGCTGATGCGGGCAAAGCCGCAGTCGATGACGCCGCGGATGCCTGGGACGGTGATGCTGGTCTCGGCGATGTTGGTCGCCAGCACGATGCGGCGCTTGGCCCCGCGCTGAAACACTCGCATCTGCTCAGCGGCGCTGAGCCTCGCCAGCAGGGGCAGGATCTCGGCGTGCTTGCCCCAGCCGGCTTCCTCCAGCAGCTCGATCGTCTCGCGGATCTCTCGCTCACTGGCGAGGAACACGAGGATGTCGCCATCGGTCTCGCCAGCCAGTTCGGCGACCGCCGAGACGATCGCGTGCTCCATGGTGTCTTCGAGCTCATCCTCGTCCTGCGCGCTGATCTCGCGATAACGAAGCTCGACGGGGTACGTACGCCCGCTGACCAGGATGATCGGCGCATCGCCGAAGTGTTTGCTGAAACGCTCCGGGTCGATCGTGGCGCTGGTGATGATGAGCTTGAGGTCCGGGCGCTTGGGCAGGAGCTGGCGCAAGTAGCCGAGGATGAAGTCGATGTTAAGCGAACGCTCGTGGGCCTCGTCGATGATGATGGTGTCGTACTGCTCCAGCAGCGGGTCGCTCTGCACTTCGGCCAGCAGGATGCCGTCGGTCATCACCTTGATCAGCGTGTTCGGCGTGGTCTGATCGCCGAAGCGCACCTTGAAGCCGACGCTGTCACCCACGCGCACGCCGAGCTCCTCGGCCAAGCGCGCCGAGACCGAGCGTGCCGCGATGCGGCGGGGCTGCGTGTGGCCGATCATGCCCGCGACGCCCCGCCCGGCCATGAGACAGATCTTGGGGAGCTGGGTGCTCTTGCCGCTGCCGGTCTCGCCGCAGACGATGACAACCTGGTGCTTGCTGATCGCTTCGATGATCTCCTGGCGACGCTCGGAGATCGGCAACTCGGGTGGAAAGACCGGCCTTGGCGCGCTGGCGGCCCGGCGCGCCCTGCGACCTTGCGATCGTTCGATATCCCGCTCGAGACGAACGATCGCGTCGTCCATCGGCGGGCCCGCTCTGCCGCGGCCGCCACCAGATGTCGCCCGCTGAATCCCCAGCAGCCGCTGCGTCAGGCGGCGCTGGTCCTGTGTCATGCATGACGCGATCCGGC
>JAIEQQ010000266.1 GCA_019747615.1 Phycisphaerales bacterium | reverse complement strand
CTGAGAGCACGAGTGTTGATCACCGCCGCGATGTTGGCGGCGGTGTCTCTTGCGCTCGCGGCGTGCGGTGACTCGCGCGACGACAGCGCCGATCACTCGCCGAGCGTGCCGCGGGCGATCGCTGGCGCGCGAACGATTTGCACTCCGGGGGATCGGCCGGGACAGTTGTTCACGCCGCGAAGCGTGATCAGCGATGAGGGCACGCTCTGGATCGTCGATCGCACCGCCCGAATCCAGCAGCTTGATCCGGCCACGGGCGAGTGCCTGCAGTGGTTCCGAATGCCGGAGTTTGAGCTCGGTAAACCGACGGGGATCGCGATCGGCCCAGCACCGGGCGAGAGCGCCGGCCAGCGGGCGATCTACGTCGCCGATACGCACTATCACCGCATCATGATCTATGCGCTGCCGCCGACGCCGAAGCTCTCTTCGCCCGAGACCGTTCGCAACCCGGCGACGCCGATCGCGCCGAAGCTGCTTGGGACGATCGGCTCCTATGGCGACGGCCCCTCGCAGTTCATTTACCCCTGCGCGGTCGCAATACTCCCAACATCCGATGGCCAGCGCGTCGAGCGCATTTACGTCGGCGAGTTTGGCGGCAACGACCGCATCCAGATCTTTGATCGCTCGCTGGCGCGCGTCGCCTCAATCGGCACCTCGGGCGATGGCAAGAGCGCCGATCCAACCAAAATCGAGCTCAGCCGGCCGCAGTCACTGGCGATTGACCCGAAGCGTCAGTCGCTGTGGGTCGCGGACTCCATCAACCACCGCATCGGCGAGTTCGCCTTCGACGGCACGCTCAAGCGTTGGATCGGCAACGCGGGCGTCGAGGGGAGCGAGCCGGGGCAGTTCCGCCATCCGCGCTCGGTCGTCGTGATGCCGGATTCGTCACTGCTGGTCGTTGAGTTCGGCAACAACCGCGTCCAGCGGCTCGATGGCGCGAGCGGCCGCTCGCTCGGCGTCTGGGGTAAGGCCGGCGGGCGCGTGGGTGAACTTGCCGAACCATGGTCGGTCGCAGTGATCGACGGCGCGGCGTATGTTGCCGAGGCCCGAAACAACCGCATCACCGTCTTTATTCTTCAGTAGAACGTCTTTACCGTTTCCAAAGTACGCTCTCACAGTCGTCCGTCAACGCTCCGCCAGACCGCCAACGATCCATCTCGATGTTTGGTGACTTCGTCAAGTCGTTTCGCCCGCTCGTCGGATCTCTGAAGACCTCATGATGACCGTTGGATCACACCTTGGGCAAGCTCTTCTCGTGCCAGGTGTTGCGCAGATTGTCTTCAATCGCCCGCAGTGGCTGCTGCTGCTGATCCCGGTGACGATCATCCTGGTCTGGATCGGACGCAAGAGCCTGTCGGGCATGGGCACGAAACTGCGGCGGGTCGCGCTGGCGTGCCGCGTTCTCGTCGCGGCGTTGCTGCTGGCGGCCGTCGCTGAGCCCCAGTGGACTAAAGAATCCGATTCCGTCGCGGTGACGGCGGTTGTCGATGTTTCCCGCTCGCAGCCTGTGGACACGATCACCCGCACGCGAGAGTTCCTGGCCAAAGCCTCCGGCGAGGCGCGATCAATCGACCTGGTCGGCATGGTGACCGCGGGGCGTGAGGCGTATGTCCAGCAACTGCCTCGCAGCGTGCGGTCGAGCGAGTCGTTGGAAGCGACTGACATCGGGGCAACCGACGGCACAAACCTCGAAGCGGCGGTGCGGATTGCGCTGGCCTCGATGCCGCCGAACGCTGCCAACCGCCTGCTTCTGGTCAGCGACGGCAACGAGAATGTCGGCAGCGTGATGCAAGCGGCCAAGGCCGCGAAGGCCGCGGGCGTGCCGATCGATGTGCTTCCGATCCGCTACACGAACAACGCCGAGGTGCTCGTCGAGCGGCTGATCGCGCCGAGCGTGTCGCGTCAGGGGGAGAACGCTCGGCTGCGCGCGGTGTTGACAGCGACGAGGGCTGCACGCGGCTTTCTGACGATCCTCATGAACGGCGAGGCGATCGATCTGAACGGCGACGGCCAGGGCGTAGCCAAGGCGGTGGAGCTTGAAGCGGGCGTGAACGTTCAGGAGGCGCTGGTTCGCCTGCCGCGCGCGACCGGGCCGGTGCGATTCGAGGCGGTCTTTGAAGCCTCGCCGAGCGCCGATGGCAAGGCGGGCGACACGCTCACGGAGAACAACCGAGCGATCAGCGTGACGTTTGTCAGCGGCGCCGGGCGCGTGCTGGTGCTCACCAACAAGCCCGATGAGGCGAGCCAGCTCGTCAACGCTCTGCGTGAGTCCAAGATCGAGACCGAGATGCGGTCCACCACCGAGGGCCCGCCGTCACTGGCGGAGCTTGGTTCGTACGAGTGCGTCGTACTGGTGAACACCGAGCGGTTTGATTTCAGCGAGCGCCAGCAGGAGGAGCTCAAGAGCTACATCAACGACTTGGGTGGCGGCCTCATCATGGTCGGCGGCGATCAGAGCTTCGGCGCTGGCGGCTGGATCGGCTCGTCGCTGGCTGAGGCGCTGCCGATCAAGCTTGACCCGCCGCAGAAGCGCGAGATGCCGCGCGGCGCGCTGGTCCTCGTGATGCACTCGTGCGAAATGCCCAACGGCAACTTCTGGGGGCGTCGGACCGGCGAGGCGGCGATCAACTCGCTCTCATCCAAGGACATGATCGGCATCATCGAGTACAACTGGCAGGGCGGCGACAACTGGGTGCACCCGCTGGCGGTGCTGGGCGATAAGGCCGCGGCGCTCCGATCCATCAACAGCCTGACCTACGGCGACGCGCCCTCGTTCGACACGATGCTCACCGACGCGTACAACGGGCTCAAGACCGCCTCCGCCGGGCAGAAGCACATCATCATCATCAGCGACGGCGACCCACAGCAGAACGACCAGCAGCTCATCAGCAACATCATCGCCGCGAAGATCAGCATCTCCACCGTTGCCGTCTTCCCGCACACCTATGGCAACGCCTCGGCCGATCTGAACCGCATGCGCAAGATCGCGACGCAGACCGGCGGTCGCTACTACAGATCACCAACGCCACGGGCGGGCTGAACAACCTGCCGGAGATCTTCATCAAAGAAGCCCGCACGATCAAACGCTC
>JAIEQQ010000180.1 GCA_019747615.1 Phycisphaerales bacterium | reverse complement strand
AAGGGCGCTGAGTGTTCATCTTGACTCTTGCCCCCCAGCCCGAAGGGCTGCACGCCAGTAGCCGGGGCGTGGAGCGTGTCTTCGAGCGACACCCCCGGTAAGCGCGACCCCGCATTCCGCACCCTGAAGGGGTGCTCGTCGTGACGATCGAACCCGACACGATCCGCGCACTCCGCCACTTTTTCTCCCCTCGCGACACCTTCGCGCGCAACATCACGTCGCATTCCGACTTCCCCCTTGCACATCACAATCTCACGGCCACACTCGTGAAATGGAAATCGCCACCACCCCCAGCACCAACATCGCCCAGCACCTGATCGCCGAACTGCTCCAGAGCGATCACTCAATCCCCGAAATCGCCGAGGCATTCTCGCTCTCCTTCACCGAGTTCGTGAGAATCCTCGAATCCCCCGCGGCTCAAGCGGAACTCGCCGCGCTCACAAAGCTCGCCGAGCTCCGCGAAGCCCTGCGCAATCCAAAGCGTCGCGAAATCGCGCTCGCCCGCCTCGCCACCATCGCCGAAAGCGAACCCGACAACCGCGAATCCCGCCGCGCCGCAACCACGCTCCTGCGCAACCTCAAAGCCCCGCGCGCCCGTGCCACCGACCCGTCTTCGGGTCGGTGCGAAAAGCCCGGTGTCGCCGTCTCAACGGCACCGACTGACGACGGCGATCATCCCACCGTCGCGCCTTCCGATCCGCGGAACACGCCACCAAGAGACATCGAGAACACGCTCGCCCCGAGCCCCACGGTCGCCGAGCATCCATCTTCACGCGATCGACCTTCGATCGCCCGTCGCTCGCGAAGACGTTCTCCTCACGAAACCGACGAGGCCTGCTTCGCGATCTGCGAAGGCGCCGGCGCAGGTGCGCCGCACTCCGGGCAGACAGATCCAGGCGTTAAGCCGCGCCGGTCGTAGTCGCACACTGCGCACACCCTCGGATCGCGGTGAGTCTGAAGCCGGAAGGCCTGGTTCGCACGGCAAAAAAAGCATGCGGCGAGTTGGACGATAAACGTCGCGAAAACTCCGAAGAGCCCCAGACCAAAAACGCAGAAAACGAACGCGACGAGCGTTACGAGACCCACGAACGGGATGGTCGCCAAGAGGCGTGTGTCAATGAGCAACGAAACGATCAGGGGCGACATGATCAACCCGAACGAAGCACCGAGTATCGCAGCTGCAAGGAGCCACGGGCCAGCACCAAGCAAGGCTGCGACAAACGTCGCAAGTGTCGCCCACAATCCGGAACACAAGAGCGCGAGCAGCACGATTCGAGCCGGATGGCGAGCTCGCGAGCGCACCGCTTCGTGCCGAGCGACTCTCACCGATTCGCTTTGTACCATGCGATGAGCCCATTCGTGCTGCTGTCATGCGCCATGACCTTCGCCTCGCCCGGCAACTCCGGCAAAATCGCCTTAGCAAGCTGCTTGCCGAGCTCAACACCCCACTGATCAAACGAGTTGATATTCCAGATCACGCCCTGCGTGAAGATCTTGTGTTCATACATCGCGATCAAGCTCCCCAGCGTCCGCGGCGTAATCCGCGACACCATGATCGAGTTCGTCGGGCGGTTGCCCTCGAAGACCTTGTGCGGAATCAGCCGCTCCAGCGCATCGCCGCTCACGCCCGACTTCACCAACTCCGCCCGCACCGCGGCCTCCGTCTTGCCAAACGCCAGCGCCTCGGTCTGGGCGAAGAAGTTGCTGAGCAGGATCGGGTGGTGCTGGCCCAAGACCTCGTTGCCGATGGGGTTCAGGCTCTTGGCGGGGGCGATGAAGTCGCAGGGGATGACTTTGGTGCCCTGGTGGATGAGCTGATAGAACGCGTGCTGGCCGTTGGTGCCGGGTTCGCCCCAGATGACCGGGCCGGTGGAGTAGTTGACGCGTTTGGAGTTGCGATCAACGAACTTGCCGTTGGATTCCATGTCGCCTTGCTGGAAGTAGGCCGCGAATCGCGAGAGGTATTGGTCGTAGGGGAGAATGGCGTGGCTCTGAGCATCAAAGAAGTTGTTGTACCAGATGCCCAGGAGCGCGAGAATGATCGGGAGGTTTTGCTCGGCGGGCGTGGTGATGAAGTGGTTGTCCATCTCGTGAGCGCCGGTGAGCAGTTCCTGAAACTGATCGAAGCCGATGCTCAGCGCGATCGGCAACCCGATCGCAGACCACAGCGAATAGCGCCCGCCGACCCAATCCCAGAAGCCGAACATGTTCTTCGTATCGATGCCGAAGGCCGCGACTTCCTTCGCGTTCGTGCTCAGCGCAACAAAGTGCTTTGCCACGGCCGACGTGTCCTTGGCTTGCGCCAAAAACCACTCGCGGGCGGTGTGGGCGTTGCAGAGTGTTTCCTGCGTGGTGAAGGTCTTGCTGGCGATGATGAACAGCGCGGTCTCGGGGTTGAGTTGCCGCAGGCACTCGGCGATGTGGGTGCCGTCGACGTTGGAGACGAAGTGGAGCTTGAGGTCGCGCTTGGCGGAATGCTTGAGGGCCTCGCAGACCATGACCGGGCCGAGGTCAGAGCCGCCGATGCCGATGTTGACGATGTCGGTGATGGGCTTGCCGGTGTAGCCGCGCCAAGTGCCGGAGCGGACGCTCTCGGTGAACTGCTTCATGTGCTCCAGGACGCCGTTGACGTCGGGCATGACGTCTTTGCCATCGACCATGATCGGGCGGTTGGAGCGATTGCGCAGCGCGACGTGCAACACCGCCCGGTCCTCGGTGAAGTTGATCTTGTCGCCCTCGAACATGCGCTTGGCCATCGCGCCAACGCCGGCCTGCCGCGCGACGTCAAAGAGCAGTCGCATCGTGTCGGTCGTCACGCGATTCTTGCTGTAGTCCAGCAGGATCTGCGAACCATCGGCGGAACGGAAGGTCTGGCTCAGGGCGCTGAATCGCGACGGATCCTGCTTGAAGAGGTCACGCATGTGCGTGGCCTTCAGGGCGTTGTGGTGGGCGGTCAGGGCGATCCAGGCGGGGGAGGAGGTGATGCTCATGGGGGGAGGATACCGACGTGACGGCAATCGGGAGTCGGCAATCGGCAATCGTGGGAAGGCGGGAAGGCACTGGGCATTGGGTAGAACTGGCC
>JAIEQQ010000006.1 GCA_019747615.1 Phycisphaerales bacterium | reverse complement strand
TCGACGCTCTCGCGTGCCCGCACCGGGCGCGTTCGCACGCCGCACGGCGAGTTCCTCACGCCCGCGTTCATGCCGGTGGGCACGCGCGCGACCGTCAAGGGCGTGCTGCCAACACAGCTTGCACAAACCGGCGCGGAGATTTGCCTGGCCAACACGTATCACTTGCTGCTACGCCCCGGGCCGGAGCGCGTGCGAGGCATGGGCGGGCTGCACACGTTCATGAACTGGCCCCGGCCGGTCCTGACCGATTCCGGCGGGTATCAGGCGTTCTCGATGGCGGACATCAACACGATCACCGACGACGGGGTGACGTTCAAGAGCATCGTCGATGGCGCGACGGTGCATCTCTCGCCCGAGCGGGCCATCCATGTGCAGAATGATTTGGGTGCGGACATCATCATGGCGTTTGATGATTGCCCGCCGTCGGATGTTGACGCTGCGAGCGGCGGGGGTGTGGGGGGTGCGGGGGGCGAAGATGTTCGCGCTGCGGCTGACGGCGCCGGTGGCGCGCGGAACGAAACACTGGGCGGGCGGGCTGATCCGCGGCTCGTGCGCGCGATCAAACGCGACACCAAGCGAGCCAAGGGCTACGACCATCAGGAGCGGCTGCGCATCGCCAATGAGCGCACGGTCGCGTGGCTTGATCGCTGCAAGCTGGCCCACCAGCGCCCGAGAGATCAGGCGCTCTTCGGGATTATCCAGGGCGGGACGGACCTTGAGCGACGGTCTTGGTCTGCTGAGCGCATTACGAACATCGAGCTGCCCGGCTACGCGATCGGCGGCGTCGCGGTGGGCGAAGGCTTTGAAGAGATCCTGAGCGTCGTGCGGCACACCGCTCCGCGGATGCCCGAGGGCAAGCCGCGGTATCTGATGGGCGTCGGATATGAGCGCGACATCCTCGCAGCGGTCCTCAGCGGCGTGGACATGTTCGATTGCGTGCTGCCGACGCGCAACGGCCGCAACGCCAGCGCGTTTACTTCAACCGGTTCGCTTCGACTTCGCAACGCCATGCACGCGGGTGACCCAGGACCCATCGAGGTCGGGTGCGATTGTCCGGCGTGTGGTTTTGGCGGCGTGGGGCTGATCGAGCAGCTCTGGCGTGACGGGGCGGGCGGCGGCTCGGGGGCGGGTGCTGGCGGGCTTGATCCGATGGTGCATCCGATGCGGTCGGGGCATTTCAGCCGCGGGTATCTGCGGCACCTGTTTATGGTGGATGAGATGCTGGGGCCGATGCTGGTGACGCTGCACAACCTGCGACACTTTCAGCGGTTCATGGCTGACCTGCGGGCAACGATCCGGACGGACGAGTGGGAGGGTTTTGTTCGTCGATGGCCGGTGGCGGCAGAGGGGCTTCGGGCGAAGGATCCCGCCTAATATTCAGGCTCGCCGAGTGTTTGGGCGGCCGTCGCGATGGATGTCGCGGGGGTTTGTTCTGTGATGTTCGTCGTTCAGCGGCATCCTGTGCCGCCGGATCTTTCTTTTTCGAGACACGCCATGATGCAGACTGTTCCTGTGGTTTTGACGTTGGGCCTGAATCAGTCGGTGGAGACTCCGGCTGCGACGCCGGCTCCGGTCGCTTCGGCTGGGCCCGCGCCCGCCCCGACCCCAGCGGCCCCGGTGACGCGCACTGAGAACATCGGCGCTGTCGGCATCCCGGGTGCGACGACCGCAACGGGGACTACCGCCTCGGGCGCGACGTTGACGCAGCCCGGCTCGGCCCAGCCATTGCCAGCCGGCGGGGCGGGAAACTCTTCGGCGGCGCTGGTCACGATGCTGCCGCTGCTGATGATTCCGGTGCTGCTGTATCTGATGTGGCAGGGCAGCCGTCGCGACAAGAAGCGCCGGGCCGAGCTTATGGCGAGCCTCTCCAATGGCGACAAGGTGCAGACCTCCGGCGGCGTGATCGGCACCATCGCCGAGCTGCGCGACGACGAGGTCGTGCTCCGCGTCGATGAGAGCAGCAACACGCGCATCCGCTTTGCTCGCAGCGCCGTTATCGCGGTCCTGAGCAAGCGCGGCGGTGCCTCGTCGCAGGCCGAAGCGAAGCCCAATGGCGCCGGCGCGAAGGCCGGCGTCTGAGATCCCCCGTTGTTCGGCGGTCGCCGAACTCTGAGCGGCCATTGACGGCCGAATGACGAACCGGCACCGCCGACGTGCCGATAGAACCGAAGACCCGCGCGGTGGCACGGACGACCGCCCGCCCTTGTTGATCAACTCACTCGGACAGAAGTACACATGCAACGACTGCTCATGCACGCGATCATCGTCCTGCTCATCATCATCTGGTCGGTGTGGCAGATCGTGCCGCCCGAAACCAAGCTGAGACGGGCCAAGGACCTCAACGGCGGCGCGACCCTCGTCTACCAGGTGGAGCTGAAGCCGACCGACCCGCCGGACACCATGGCCCAGCTCACGGACCTGCTGCGCCGACGCATTGATCCGAGCGGCCTGCTTGAAATCTCGCTGACGAAGGTCGGCGAGGACCGCATCGAAGTGACGATGCCGCTGCCGAACGACAAGGTCAAGGCCCTGAAGGCGGACTTTGAGCGGGAGCTGGCCAAGCTCGGCGATGCACCGGAGTCCATCGGGCGGCTCGAGCTGGCGCTGTCGCTGCCGGTAGCCGAGCGGACGGCGGAGATTGAGAAGATCGCAGGCAATGACCCGGCGCGCCGGGCGCTGCTGGACGCCGCGGTCGCGGCGTATGACAAGCGTGCTTCGCTGCGTGCGCCGTACGAGGCCGCCGAGCGCGAGGCGGAGATCAAGCAGCAGGCGGTCGTGGCCGCCAAGACCGAGGAGGCCAAGAAGGCCGCCGAGGACGAGCTGGCCAAGGCGACCGAGGCGGTGCGAGCCGCGGCGGCCCCGCTGGCGGACTCTGAGATCGCGCTGAACAGCGCGACGAAGGCGATCGGCGCGTCGGGCGCCAGCCCCGTGGCGGTTCGGCGGGCCTTGGAGCTCACGAACACGCGCAAGCGGCTGAAGGTTGACAACACCGGCAAGTACGAGAACTTCCCCAGCCCGCGCGAGCGGGCGATCGAGGCGCTCCTGGCGGCCAATCCCGGCGCGACCGAGG
>JAIEQQ010000642.1 GCA_019747615.1 Phycisphaerales bacterium | reverse complement strand
GCACTGTCGCGACCATGCGACCTTCTGATCAATGATCTGTCGGTCGGCAGGCAGGTTGATGAAGTGGACCATCTTGGCCAGCTTCAGGAGCGTCGCGGTGTCATCGGGTTTGGCGCGTCGAATGAGAAACATGAAAACCCTCGCACAAGGAAAAACCGGGCCCTCGGCAGTCCCGACCGGCACTGCTCCCCTCCACCCCCTCGACTCCCCTCCGTGGCCCCACTGCCCCACACCGAGGGCGAGCCCAAGCTCGCAGGTGCAGCGTAGCCGCGATCGGCCACCGATCACCAGTCAGCGCGCCGGTTGGCATCGGCGACGCGCCCGACGCTCGGACGAGTCCATACCCTCCGGTCCCGATCACACTCGTCCGGCGAGCGGGAGCGAGCGGGCACGGGACCGCGCGATCAAGCAAGGGGCTGCATGCAGAGTCGTTCGAGCCGCAACCAAACGCCGCTGACAAACGCTCGCGATCACATGGCGTTCCTCGCAGCGTTTCTGCGTTCGCCCGCACAGGTCTCGGCGCTCTTTCCAACCAACCCGGAGATCGGGCGCGCGATGGTTCGCGGGCTCGATCTCACGCGTGCGCACGCCGTGGTCGAGTTCGGGCCCGGCACGGGGGCGATCACCAAGACGGTGCTGGAAGCCATCGGCGATTCAACGAAGTTCTTCGCCGTCGAGCTCAACGAGCAGATCGCTAAGCGGTTCACCAAGAACTTCCCGCAGGTGCCGCTGTTCCAAGGCGACGCGGCGGACGTCGCGAAGTACGCCCACGAGGCCGGCGCAAAGCACCTTGACGCGGTGATCACCGCCCTGCCCTGGACCACGCTCCCCAAGACGGTGCGTGGGCGCATCCTTGACGAATCCGTGCGACTGCTCCGCCCGGGCGGCGCGTTTACGTGGGTCACGTATCGCAGCGTGAAGTCCGCCGGCGTCAAGGAGTTCATGGGCGAACTGGCCGAGCGGTTCTCACGCGTCGAGCCGGCGATCGCGATCCATCAGGCCATGGTGCAGGCGCACGTGCAGCGCTGCTACCGCTAACGCATCGCCGGCGAGCGGAGGCGAGCCTCGCCATCAAATGACTCCGGAGCCCACGCGTGCGAATCGGGACTTTCAGTGACATGGGGTTGCACGCCGACTGGCTGTGGACGCAGTGCGACGCGGAGATGGGGCGCGACGTCGGCGCTGACATCCGGTTCGAGCATCAGGCCCGAGACGCTGAACACGTCTTCTGTTTCAACCTGCCGTTCTTCCCCAAGAACGCCGGGAAGATGCCGCGATGGAAGCGGTTGCTCCACAAAGTCCGGGGCGACTACCGCTCGCACAAGGCGACACTGGCATTTAACATGCTCGGCGTCGATCGCGAGCACGTCAGCATGCTGCTGTACGAGCCCCCGCCGATCGCGAGCAACTTCTACGAGGTGGGCGCCGCGCGCTGCCGCCAGGTGTGGTCGCCGGATCCGCAGGCGCCGGCGTCAATCACGCCGGTCACGCTCCCGGCTTTCTGGATGATCGCCGAGGATGTCCGCACGCTTCGGGCGATGCCGCCGCGTGCGTGCGAGGTGCCACTCGCGGCGGTCATCAGCGGCAAGATCGCCCTTGATGGCCACTCCCAACGATTGGACTTTCTTCGGCTCCTCCGCGCCGCCAACGTGCCCCTGGAGCTCTTCGGCGGCGGCCTGCCACCCGATCTCGGTGGGCGCGGCAGCATCGTCAGCAAAGGCCAGCTCCTCCGCGTCGCCCGCTGCACACTGGCCATCGAGAACTACGACCAGGGCGATCAGTACGTCACCGAAAAACTCTGGGACCCTCTGCTGAGCTGGTCGCTGCCGCTGTACTTTGGGCCGGGCGCGCCCGAGAAGCTCATCCCCGCCGAAGCCTTCATCCGCATCCCGTCGCTGGACGCCCGCGGCGTCGAAGTCGTCAAACACGCTCTCAGCGACCCCGAGATCCGCAACAAACGACTCGACGCCATCGCCGAGGCCCGGCGGCGCTGCCTCGACGAGCTCCGTCTGCCCCTCTGGCTGGCACGCAACCTTGCCCCAGTGTCGCATGCCTGATCGGCGCCGAACTGGCCGATGACGCCCGCCCGCACCATTGATGCGGTCGGCCAGCTCTTGCACCAGATTCGTCAACCCCGAGTGCAAAGACCACAAAGATCTTGACACGCTCTTCACGTTTCGGCAAAAGCCGGTAGACTGGCTACTGCACCCTTGCCTTCGACATGGAGATGACTCATGGCGCACTTCACGACCGAAGAGATCCGCAACATCGTCCTGACCGGCCATCAATCCAGCGGCAAGACCACGCTGATCGAGCGGCTGCTCTTTCAAACACACGCCATCGGCAAGATGGGTTCGATCGCCGACGGCACCACGACCAGCGATCACGACGGCGAGTCACGCCATCACAAGCACTCGATGACCAGTTCGCTGTCGCACTTCGTTCACAGCGGGCGGCTGATCAACTGCATAGACACGCCGGGAGCTGGCGATTTTCTGGGCCACGCCGTGAGCGTCTTTGCCCCGGCAGAACTCATGGTGCTGGTGATCGACGCGGGCAAGGGCGTTGAAGTGACCGCGCGTCGTCTGATGGCGATGGCCAGCAAGCTCGGCCTGCCGCGGATGGTGGTGGTAAACAAGATCGATGAGCCGGGCATCGATCTCGCGGCGGTCTACGCCGAGATTCGCGAGACCTTCGGCTCCGAGTGCCTCGCGATCAACCTGCCCATCCGCCAGAACTCCGACGTGATCGACGTCTTCGACCACGGAACCGCCCTCAGTGGTGAAGCCGGCGCGGGAAACGAGACCGCCCTCAGCAGCGTCCCCGATGCCCACACCGCAATCGTCGAGCAGGTCGTGGAGATGGACGAGGAACTCACCGGCGAGTACTTCGAAAAGGGCGACCACCTCGATCAGGCCAAGCTCCGGCGCGCGTTCGAGACCGCGATGCGCACCGGGCACCTCGTGCCCGTCTGCTTCGCCAGCGCCAAGTCCGGCGCGGGCATCGACGACCTGCTCCACATCATCGCCGACCTGTGCCCCACGCCGATGCACGAAA
>JAIEQQ010000533.1 GCA_019747615.1 Phycisphaerales bacterium | reverse complement strand
TCGCCGTGTTCTGCGGCAACACCGCCAACGGCCCCCAAGCCGTGGGGTATGGGGACGGCGTCGGCGAGATCTCGGTACCGCGATTTGAGACCGTCGACTTCCGAGGCCATCGCCCGCATCTTCGCATCGCTGATCGCGCGGGTGCGGAGGCGCATCTGGAGCGTCTCCATCATGCGATCCACGCCGGTGAGATCGCTGGGTCGCCGCTTTCGCGAGCGAACTGACTGAGCGAGGGCGTGATAGCGGGTGAGGGCTTGGGACATGGAAGGCGGAGTGCTGAGTGCTGAGTGCTGAGCGGGGAGAGGGGGGGAGTCGCGAGTCGCGAGTGAAGAATGGGAACCTGTGGCACGCAGTGAGTGGGAACGACCTCCGATTCAGCGATTGCCGATTGCCGATTGCCGATTGCCGATTGCCGATTGCCGATTGCCGATTGCCAGTGCCTGATGCCCAGTGCCCAGTGCCTTCCCGCCTAAATCTTCACCCGTCCCTGGAGCGACTTGGCGACGCGATCGATGATCTGGTGCAGCAGCGGCTTGGAGGGCAGCGTTGCGCGGATGGCGACGCGCTGGCCGGGCGCGAGATTGGCTAGCTCTGATTCGGGCGCGAGGATCCTGATCGTGAACTGCTCCTTCATGGTCGCGCGTCCGGAGGGGTCATCGGGACGGATCGAGACATCACCGCCGCCGGCGGCGCCGAGGGCCGCGTGCGGCAGGCGGCTCTGTGCGCCGGGGATCGCGGTGGCCGATGTCGCGGTGATGACGCGAGACGGGTCGCTGGCGGGGCGCATCCGTAGGGTGTACGAGCCCGATGGAAGCTCAAAGAACCACGCCGCCTGCGTTTGGTCGAGCGTCGCGGCGATCCGCGTTCGGTCGGTATCGGCGACCTCGCAGATCGGCGTGCCGATGGTCAGGTGGCCGCCGAGCGCCCGCGCGGGATCCGCAGTGACGATCACGCCGTCGATCGGCGAGCGGATGATCAGCTCGCGTGAGCGTCGCTGCAGCTCCACCAGTGAGGCACGCCAGACCTCGCTCTGCTGCTCGGCCATCCTCGCGGCACCGGGATCGGCATCGGCAAGGGCCTCGCGCCGGTTCATCTGGAGGATGCGGATGTTGGCCTCTGCCAACGCCATCTCGGATTGCATCTCCGGCGACTCCAGCGTCGCAATGATGTCGCCGGCGTTGACGCGCTCGCCGAGGCGGGCTTGGACGCTCTTGACGAAGCCGTCGGAGCCGGCGAAGACGCCGCGACGGTCAACGGGCTCGATGACGCCGGTGGTGCGACGCCAATCCGGCAGCGGCACAGTGCCGACCAGAAGGACGACCGCTGCGGTGAGCACGATCGAGACGGTGATCGCGCGGGAGCGCGACTCGCTGAGCGAGGCGTGGCTGGCCAGCCAGTGGATCCACTTGCCCAGAGGCATCAGGAACCACACGACGATCGACCAGAGCGCGAGCACCACGCCCAGCAGCAGGAACGAGCTGAGCAGGAAGAAGATGATGACCGCGAAGAGGAACATGCGGTACGCAAGGGAGAGCACGCCGAACACCAGCAGTGTCAGCGCCTCGCTCGTGCTCGATGTCGGCGGCTTGGAGTTCGGGATTCGATAGAGGTGTCGCTGAAAGAGGAACTTCATCATCTGCATCGAGCGCTGCATCAGGTTCGGCACCTCGATGAGGTCCGAGAGGATGAAGTAGCCGTCGAACCGCATGAGCGGGTTGGCGTTGAAGAGGACGGTGGAGACCGACGCGGAGATCATCGCGTAGTACGTCAGCTCCTTTAGCAGCGTGCCCTCGGGCGCGCTGACCCACAGCAGCGCACAGACGCTCGCGGCTGCGATCTCGAAGATCATGCCGCCGGCACCGACCAGCGCCCGCTTCCACTTGCTCGTGAGCGCCCAAGCGCTGGAGGCATCAACATAGGGCGACGGGATGAAGATCATCAGCAGGAAGCCGGTCTCGGGAACCTGGCCGCCGAAACGCTTGCAGATCAGGCCGTGGCCGAGCTCGTGCCAGGCCTTGAGCAGTACGAAGACGCCGAAGATCCACGCCCAGTTGGTGGGGTTGCTGAGTTGATCGATGCCGGAGGCGAGCCGTCGCCACTCTGGGGCGACGCTCCAGAGGGCGGCGAGGACGAGCACCGCCCAGGCCACGAGGCCGAAGGTGCTGAGCACGGGCCGGAAGATCGGTTCGAGCCAGGTGAGCAGTCGATCGGGGTTGAAGACCTTGATGCGCAGGTACATGAGGCCGGCGAGTTGCTGGCGGTTCTTGCGTGACTGGCGTTCCGTCGAGCGTTTGAGCAACTGCTCGGCCTCGGGCGCCGCGTCGATCGAGAGCAGGTTGTTGGCGTAGAGCTGGCCAAGGAGTTCGATCGCCTCGTTCTGCGTTGGCGCTGCGTCGGCGTGCTTGCTGAGGATCAATCGCCAGGCCTCGTCAACGGTGCGCCCGCCGTCGAGCGAGCAGACGAACTCGTGGGCGATCGGGTTGAGCTTGTAGAACTGGTTGCTGGCCGGATCGTGGGCAACGTGCCATCGCCCGCGCCGGTACAGCTGGCGCGTGATCTGCACGTGGGGGCGCAGGCGAGGGCGGCTCGTCGCGACGCGATGCCAGAATGGTGAGAAGGTCGGTCGTTCCATCGCTGCCTGTGTTCCCTCGCGCCGCGGCGGCGCTCCTTGTCACCCCTTGCGAATGCACATCGCTTTACGGCACTCACGCCGATCACCACCAGAACCACACGCGGAGCGCGTCCGTCACGCGGCGTGTGCCGATCCACATGAGCGAGCGTCGGCCCGAGTCGAGCCGCACGACGCCCTCCATCCCGGGGCGCATCCACGATGCGGGCTCATCAACGGTTGTCCAGACTTCGAACTGGTTCTTGCCGTCTTCCGCTTGCGCCAGCGGCACGACACGCTGCACTGTGAGGGCGAAGCCGGCGCCGGGGTTGCTGCGGGTGGCGATCTCGCCGCGGGTGCCGGGGCGGATGAGTGGCTGGCCGTCGTCGCCCAGCAAGAGATCTGTCTCGTCGAGCTTGACCACTGCGGACATGCGACCCAGCGG
>JAIEQQ010000628.1 GCA_019747615.1 Phycisphaerales bacterium | reverse complement strand
CGCGGATGATGCGGAAGATCGTTTGCACAAGCTGCGGCGCCAGGCCGAGCGAGGGCTCGTCGAGCAAGAGCAGTTGCGGGCGGCTGAGCAGCGCGCGGCCGATCGCGAGCATCTGCTGCTCGCCGCCGCTGAGCGTGCCGGCGTTCTGCTTCAGGCGTTCCTTGATCCGCGGGAAGAGGGTGAAGACGCGCTGGCGATCGCTCTCGATCGCGTCGCGATCGTTGCGGGTGAACGCGCCGAGGCTGAGGTTCTCTTCGACGCTCATGTTGGCAAAGATGCCGCGGCCTTCGGGGCAGTGGCAGAGCCCGCGCTTGACAAGAGTCTCCGGGCGTTCGCCGGCGGTGCTGCTGCCGTTGAACGTCACGTCACCTGATACGCGGACCATCGAGCTGATGGCGCGGAGCGTGGTGGTCTTGCCCGCGCCGTTGCAGCCGATGAGCGTGAGGATCTCTCCACGCTTCACGCTGAACGAGACGTTGTTGATCGCGCGGATCGCGCCGTATTTGACGCTGATGTCGCGAAGATCCAGGATGTTCGGCGCGTCGGGCATGGTGATCTCAGAGCACGGCCCCCGGCTCCCCGAGGTACGCCTCTTGGACTTTCGGGTTGTTCTGCACGTCTCGTGGGGTACCGGCGGCGATGGGCGTGCCGTGGTCGAGCACCGTGATGTGCTCGCAGATGTCCATCACGAGGCCCATGTCGTGCTCGATGAGCAGGATCGCGAGGTTGAAGCGATCGCGGATCTGGCGGATCGTTGCCGCCAGGGCGACTTTCTCGCTGGGATTCATGCCCGCCGCGGGCTCGTCGAGCAGCAACACCTTGGGCTCGGTCGCCAGGGCGCGGCAGATTTCCAGCCTCCGCTGATTGCCGTACGGCAGGCTCCGCGCTTGCTCGCCGGCGAGGTCGGCCAGTTCGAAGACATCGAGCATCTTGAGCGCTCGCTCGCGGATGGCCCGTTCCTGGGCGACGAAGGTTGGGGTGCGGAAGAGTGTGCCGATGAGCGTGTGCGAGCCGCGCAGGTGGCAGGCCAGGCGCACGTTGTCGAGCACGGAGAGATCGCCGAAGAGGCGGATGTTCTGGAACGTGCGCGACATGCCGGCTTTGGCGATCTGGTGCGGTGCCAGGTGATGCACGGGCACGCCATCGAGCGAGACGCTGCCGGTCTGCGTCTGGTACACGCCGGTGATGAGGTTGAAGGCGGTGGTCTTGCCCGCGCCGTTTGGGCCGATGAGCCCGTGCAGCCCTCGGGCGGGGACTTGCAGCGTGAGGCCCTGGCAGGCCTTGAGCCCGCCGAAGCTGATGCCGATCTCTCGCACGTCGAGCAGGAAGTCGCTCATGAGCGGCCCCCTTCGGTGGGCGCTGCCGCGGCTGCCTGCGATGCGGTGGGGGGCGTGGTTGGCGGCTTCTTGGCGCGCTCGGGGCCGAAGTACTCCCAGATCTCCGTGAGGCCGAAGAGCCCGTTGGGGCGCACAAGCATCACGACGATCAGAAGCAACGCGTAGACGACCATGCGGTAGTCGGCGAGGTTGATGCCGGTGGCATCGGTGAAGAACTTGCTGGCGAGGCCGAGCAGCAGGATGCTCAGCGGCGTGATGGCCATGAGGAGCGTGATGCGCCAGCCGCGGTTGCCGATGGCGCGGAGCACGCCCGCGACGATCGAGACGGCGACGGTGAGCACGAGCAGGGCGATCCAGTTCTCAAGGATCGGCTCGGGCCCGCGCAGGGCCTCGGTCATGATGCTGAGCGCCACCGCCGCCAGGGCGGCGCCGCTGATCGAGCCCAGCCCGCCCAGAACGACGAAGATGATGCAGTCAAAGGACCGTTGGAAGCCGGCATCGCGAGGTTGCAGGACGTTGCCCGAGTGGGCGTAGAGCGCGCCGGCGATGCCGGCCAAGGCCGCCGCGAGGACGAACGCGCGGACCTTGTACTTGGTGATGTTCACGCCCATGGCGCGGGCGGCAATCTCGTCCTCACGAATCGAGAGCAGGGCCCGCCCGGTGCTGCTGACCTTGACGCGATACGCGAAGAAGACGACAAACGCGACGAAGAACCAGACCCACCACAGGTTCGCGTACTTCGGGATGCTCGAGAATCCCGTCGCGCCGCCCAGCGGCGGGATGACCAGCTCGCCGGCGGTCAACTGGCGCAGCTCATCGCCATCAAAGACCTGCGGGCGGGTCTGTTGCAGCAAGACTCGCACGATCTCACCGAAGCCCAGCGTGACGATCGCGAGATAGTCACCCCGCAAGCGCAGCGACGGCAGCCCGACGATGTAACCGAACAACGCGGCGACGCACGCGCCGACCAGTGCGCCAGCGATCATCAGCCACTCGCCCGCGCCAAAGAGCCATGACTTGGAGTTGTTCCAGACCAACGGCGCGCCGTGGGCCATGGCGGCGGCGTCGTTCCAGATCAGCAGCGCGCCGTAGTACGAGATGCCAGCGCCGACGTACGCGCCGATCGCGAAGAACCCGGCGTGCCCGATCGAGAACTGGCCGGTGAAGCCATTGACGATGTTCAGCGAGACCGCCAGCATCACCGCGATGCCGACCTGCACGCCGACGCTCGTCCAGTAATCGCCCAGCACAGGCCCGACGCCGAACTGCATGAGCGCACCGATGCCGATGGCGCACAGCGACGGGATCGCGACGCCGGCGAACAGGCTCTGCGAAAGCGAGGGGCGGTGGGCCGGGATGAGGTCGGTCAGGGCGCTCATGGCGAATGACGGATCAGACTTTCTCACGCACGGGCGTGCCGAGCAGCCCGCTGGGTTTGACGAGGAGCACAACGATCAGCACGCTGAAGACGTAGACGTCACGCAGGTTGGTCCCCATGTTGGTACCCATGAGCGGGTCCAAGTACTTGGAGAACAGGTACATGCCCATGAACTCGATCAGCGCGATGAGAAAGCCGCCGAGGACCGCCCCGCGCACGTTGCCGATGCCGCCGACCACCGCAGCGACGAAGGCCTTGAGCCCCAGCAGCACCCAGATCTCGTGCGCCGGCTGATTCAGGCCGGGGTACTTCAGCGCGTAGAGGAAGCCCGCCGCGGC
>JAIEQQ010000268.1 GCA_019747615.1 Phycisphaerales bacterium | reverse complement strand
CCATTTGTCAAACTTCAGGTTGAACGCGCCGCGAATGGGCAGTTGGAGCGCCGAGCCGTTGCTGGGGTCGATCCAACAGTGGAGGGCGAGGAAGGGCCAGCCGCGGAGCATGACGACGCGATCTGTGCGCTGACGGGGAAAGTTGAGCGCGGCGTTTGCGACGAGCGGGTCCGTTGACCACTTGGTGCGTGCGGCCAGCGCGATGATCTGGGATGATGAGAGATCGGGCCGGTCGCCGTAGATCGAGATCTGAAGCACGCTCCAGGCGGTGCGCGACTCTCGCACGAGGATGACGCGATCGTCGGCGGCGAACTCACGCAGCGGTTGCTTGTGAGCGCGAATCGGCGCGAGCAGGTCGTCGGCGAAGGCGGTGAGCAGCGTGAGCAGCAATCCGATCGCGAGCGACAGCGCGATCAACGGCCATCGGGCTCTGAGCAGGGATCGTCGCGCTGGCATGGAGATACCCTCGGTGATGAGCAGCGTAGACCCCAACCCCGCGACGCCCCTGCCCCCCCACTCAACTTCCCAGGCCACGACGCCGGCGGCTCCGGCGACGCCGCTGAGTGTGCGGGCGATTCAGCAGTTCATCCGCGACAAGTACTTCGCGACGGACTCGGTGCGCGGCACGCCAGCGACTTTTATGTGGTTCATTGAGGAGGTCGGCGAGTTGTCTACTGCCCTGGCCAACAACGGCGTCGGCAAGACGCCGACGCCGGAGGAACGCGCGAACCTCGACGAGGAGTTTGCCGATGTGCTGGCGTGGCTCTGCACGCTGGCGAATATCAACGGTGTGGATTTGGAGAAGGCTCTGGAGAAGTACACGGTGCGCGGGGTGGAGGGTGTGAAGGCGTAATGCTGAGCGCTGAGCGATGAGTGGTGAGTGCTGAGTGCTGAGCGATGAGTTGCGAGGGCCCGGGGCGAATCGCGCGCGGTGAGGGAGGAGAACCTCGTTTGGCGTCGTGTGAAACTGTTGGTGGTCGGCGGTTTGCGTGCCGGTTCTCGGTAGACTTGCCGCGAGCTTGTTTTCTCTCACTTGCTCTTTGGAGACCTTGCGATGCTTGACGGGCTCATCGACGGTTGGAAGGCACGAACGCAGTTTCGTCTCGCGCTCGGCATCATCTTGACGATCCTCGTGTTTGCGTACTTCGGATTGAAGGAGACGTGGCGCTGCACGCGGGCGATCTTCGGCCCGTCGACCGTGACCTACGCAGAGGCGACCGGTGAATCCGGCCTGGCCGATTACGGATATGTGCGGATCACCGGCGTGCGGGTCGCGGTCGAGCGCTGCGCCGTGATCGAGAAGCGCGGCCGTACTTCCGCTGGGTATTGCCCGCTTCTGCCGGTGAACAAGGATGAGCAGAGCCGGCGCGGCATCGTCGCGTGGTTTCCGGGCTCGTCCGCTGTGGAGGACATGGCTGCGCGCGCTGAGCAATCCGAGATCGTCGGCTGGGCGCAGTCCACGGCGGAGTATCACTACGGCCCGATGAACGAATCCAAGCTCGCGCAGATGGGCGGGTCGCGGGCGTCGGATTGCTGGATTGTCGAGGTGAACCCGCCGTCGGTGTTGAAGGCGGGCATCTTTGGTGGCGGCAGCATTGCGCTGGCGGTTGGAAGCGTGCTGGTGCTGATGCGGCGGCCGCTGGAGCCGTGAGAGGTAAGTGCTGAGTGTTGGGCGGGCGGGGCCGCGGGCTCGTGGCGATTTTTGTGGCAACGAGTATCTGAGAGGCTTGCCCCCTCCGCCGCGAGGCGCGGCACCTCCCCCGGTAGGAACCGGGGGAGGGTGGGGGTGGGGTGCGTTTGGCCGGTTCTGCGCGCTTCGCGCGGCCCGCCAATAATCGAGGCTCGCACTCGGGTGGGAGGCGCTGGCGTGTATGCCGTGCGTCTTGGACCCCGGAGGTTTGATATGACGACTGAGACGACCGAACGCCCGAACAAGGTTGAGATCGTGGACGCGGGCCCGAGCCGCAAGAAGCTGAAGATCGAGGTTCCGAAGGAGACGGTGGACGAGAACCTTGCGTTGTCGATGGAGATGCTGACGAGCGATGCGGAGTTGCCGGGCTTCCGCAAGGGCCATGTGCCGCGCCGGCTCTTGGAGAAAAAGTTTGGATCGTCGGTGCGGAAGCAGGCCAAGGAGCAACTGGTCTCCGCGGCGTTCAGCAAGGCGCTGGAGGAATCCAAGCTCCGCGTCGTCGGCCAGCCGACGGCCAGCGAGTTTGACAAGATCGAAGTCGTCAGCGGCAAGCCGCTGATCTTCGAGATCGAGGTCGAGGTCTCGCCGGAGTTCACGATGCCGGAGATCTCGGGCATCCCGGTGAAGAAGCCGACGACGGACGTCTCTGACGAGATGGTGCAGAGCGAGCTTGACAAGCTGCTGGTGCAGGAAGGCACGCTGGAAGACCGCGACACCGCCGAGGCCGGTGACTATTTAACCGGGCACGCGAAGGTCGTTGGGCCCGATGGCAAGGTGTACTTCGAGCAGGACGGCATCGTCGTGCAGTCTCCGCCGGCGGACAAGAAGGGCAAGGGCATGATCGTCGGGCTGAGCCTTGACGATCTGTCGTCGCAACTCGGCAGCGCCAAGCCCGGGCTGACGATCACGGTCAAGGCCAAGGGCCCTGAGAACTACGAGTTCGAGCAGCTCCGCGGCCAGCCGATCACCATCGAGTACAAGCCGGCACGCATCGATCGCATCGTGACGGCGAAGCTCGAGGATGTGATCGCTCGATTCGGCTTTGCCGACGAGGCGGCGCTGAGGGACGCGATGAAGAAGCGCCTCTCGCAGCGGGTCGCCGTCGAGCAGCAGGCCGCGATGCGCCAGCAGGTTGCCAAGCATCTGATGGACGCGGCGGACATGGAGCTGCCCGAGCGCCTCACCGCCAGCCAGGCCGCGCGCAACCTTGAGCGCCGGCGCCTGGAGCTGATGTACCGCGGCATGGAGCCGCTGAAGATCGAGGAATCCGTCGCGGAACTGCGCGGCAGCAGCAACGATGACGCGGTGCGCGAGCTGAAGCTGTTCTTCGTGCTTGAGCGAGCCGCTGAGGA
>JAIEQQ010000667.1 GCA_019747615.1 Phycisphaerales bacterium | reverse complement strand
CAGTTGAAAAATACCCCGCCCCCCCCCTTTGTCAAGGTATTTACCAGTTTATCGGCGAAGCCGCTGCGTGAAGAATGCGCAAGGTGAAGATGGGCAATCTGGCTGGGTTCGTGGCAGCGCGACCCGCGGAGAGCCGCACCGGTTCGCTGAGCAAACCGGGCGACGCGTGTTCTTGACGGCGTCCCATGACGCTGTTGAACGAGGTCAACTGACGAACAAGGCCCTGCGTTCATCGTTTGATGAACGCAGGGCCTTGAAAATGGAGCCGGGGGGAATCGAACCGCTCGGCGACCTCAGAATCATACGGCAAAACAAGCTCTGAAACGAGTGCTCGCCCTGAAAGCGGCGCAGAATCCGGCGCACGGGCCAACTTGCACCCGCTTGCAGCGGAACTCCGGGCGTTGCAAACGCTCTGGCCGGAACTATCGCCGGACGTGCGAGCGGCCATGCTGCGCATGGCAATAGCTGCACGCAGAGCCGGGCGATGAACCAGGAGACGGGGCCCGACGCGTGCGGGTCGGTAAGCGGTCGCCCGTGGCTAGTTCCCCGGCACCGCTGGCGAACCAACGTGTCGCAGCAACTTGTCCTTGGCCCAGACGCGCCAAGCGGAATCGGGGGACTGCAGGCTGATGGCCTTGAGGCGATCGATCGTGCGCGTGGTTGTGCGGTCGAGGCGGAACTCGAGGCTTGTGAGCGCTTGCAAGCTGGGGAAGTGATTGGGGGATGCGTCCACGGCGGAGGCGTACGCGGCCAGTGCGTCGTCGAGTCTTCCCGCCCGCTCCATGACCAGGCCGAGGTTCATGCGCGGGTCGGGGCGACCGGGCATGAGGCGGGCCGCGGCTTGGAAGTATTCGGCGGCGGCGAAGAGGTCCGGGATCGCGCTATTGCTCGGCCCTTTCATGGCGATCACGCCGAGGTTGTTGTACGCGACGCCGCACGCGGGATCGAGGCGCACCGCGTCTTGGAGCATCTCTTCGGCCTTGATCGGATCCGACTCGAGCAACCGGCCCGCATGGACGGCGAGCTGTTCCGCGGCGGCAGGATCAGGAATCGCGCTTTCTCCGCTGGCAAGACCGGGGCGCTGAGATGCGCACGCGCTCAGGAGGAGCAGCGTGAGGAGAGCGATGTGCAACGTGATGTACCGAGGGCTTGTCATGGAACGGCGGCGGGTGCGTCGGTCATCTCGATTGGGGCTGTGGGGTCGGGGGAGGAGTGGGCATCACCGTCGCGGCGGTCGTCGGCTCAATGCGTGTTGCGTACGCCGCGGAGACGTAGCCGACGAAGCCGATGGTCACGCGGAAGGTCGCGGGTAGGGTATCGGGTGCGCTGGCGCGCTGCATGGAGATGTTGTCGATGCGGAGCGCGGGGAGTCGCGCACGAAGAGCGTTGAGGGTTGCGCCGATCAACGGGAGTGAGGTGCTGTCCAGCGCGAGCCGCCCGGAGCGACGAATCACGTCGGCGCTCGCGGCGGCCCGCTCGTCGGCGCGAGCATCGATGCTCAGTTCGCGGATGGCTGCGGCGGGAACGCCCGCCTGCTGGAGCGCGTCCTGGACGTCGCGAAGGATCTGCGCGTCGGTGATTCGCGGATCCAGCGCGGTAGCCGGGCGCGGGGCGAGACGGCGGATGTCTTCGGACGCGCTGCGAGCATCGGTGAGCAACGTCGCAGCGGTGTTGGACTCGTCGACCTGAGCGGAGAGAACGACCGCTCGCAAGTGGGACGGAAACGTGCTGGAGCGACGAATCGGATCGGGGAACTCCGCGAACGCCGACGACTACACGCTTGTCGAACGAATGAGCTACGTCAATGACCCGTTGTTGTCGTACTTGCCAAAGTCGGTCGCCCGTTATCGTTGGTCTGGCGCGACGGCCCCCGATGATGTGGAGACGACGGCGTACAGCTATGGCTTCCGCGGCGGAAGCGGTTCGACCGATCTCGCGTGGGTTCGCGTCGCCGCAGAGGCCGAAACGACGGCGGAGAATGGCCCCGGCGGGTCCGTTGTCACGGTGCAGCTCATCGATAAGCGAGGCCAATCGGTCGCGACCCGATCACCCGATGGAGCGGTACGCCGCTGGACCTATCACGACACCACTGGCTCGCTTGCTTCAGCAACGAGCAACGCGACGACGACCGGATTGAACGCAGCGGACTATCCTGATTTGCTGGCCTCGACCGGCTGGGACCTTGCGAACAGCACTCCGCTCGCGGGTGGTCAGCTCACAACAACCTACACGGTCGACCAGCTCGGGCGTGTGAGCTCGGTCACTCGCCCACCCGGTACCGGTTCAGCGGTGACGACGCGGACGCTTCGGCAGATCCTCCCCTCGCCTGAGCGACCCGGGGTGCTCTACCTTGCAAGTGTGTCGCTTCCTCATAAGCTGGCGGACGGAACGTACGACGGTCCGGCGGCGGTTACTCTGGTGAACGCTGACGGCGAGCCGATCCGCCAGAGCGATTGGACGGTGTCGTTCGATCCATCCCAGCCCAAGGCCTACACGCTGACGACAGAGATCGCTCGGGCCGTCGCCGACCATGCGATCACGGGCGTGGTGAAGGAGAGCCGTCGCTGGCAGTCGATCGAGCGGAACGTCTTTGACACCACGCGCGTCGAGTTTGATGCGATCGGGCGCGTGAGTGAAAAGCACACGCCGAACGGCAGCGTCGAGAAATACGCGTACGACTTGCTGGACCGGGTCGTCGCGATTGACGCGGGTATCGCCGCGAATCCCAGCAGCTTCCGCCGCATCGCCGAGTACTTCTATGACTCCGCCGGCCAGCCGACACAAGGCATCGGCGACGGCAACGTCACGCTCGTGCGGCAGTACTTTGGGAACAACGCGACCGACGTCCGGGACAGCGTCCGCGTCTATGACCAACGCAACCGGCTCGTACAAGTGTTCGGACCGACGAGCGGTGGGCAATCGACGCCGCCGCACGAGGTTCGCACGTACGACAACCTTGATCGTCCGGTCGAGCGAGCGCTCTACAGCCAACTGCCGACGCCCTCGTTTGGCGGCAACCACGACGACGACATCGCCGCCG
>JAIEQQ010000456.1 GCA_019747615.1 Phycisphaerales bacterium | reverse complement strand
GCGGCGGAGGGGGCAGCGCTTCCGATTCGCCGAGATCGTTCAAGCTCCCGCTTGGAGCTGTCACGCGCATGTCACGCGCGAGTTTCGCCGACCATCCGCCTCACTTCCCGCCCGCCCGCTCCTCCAGAATCGCTCGCAGCGCATCGCCCTTTGCCGCGCCCGATTCGTCAAGCCACGCAAGATGCTGCGCGCGGGTTTGATTCACCGCCAGCGCCGTGGTAATCAGCGATCGCGTGCCCGCAAGCCCGTGAACCTCGCGCACGATCGTCGCGATCTTCCCCGCCGCGTCATCCTTACCTTGCGCCAGCAACGCCCCATACGCGCGGCTGCCATCCACCAGAATCAACCACTTCCGCGTCGCCTGCAACTGATCCCAATCCTCCTGCCGCACCTTCCCCGGCTTCTTCATCCGCAGCGAACTTGACGCCTGCGTCAAGATCGCCTCCGCACTGCCGACAACTTCCTTCGTCTGCCCAAGGCGAGACGCGATGAGCTTCAGCTCCGTCATCGCCGCACCCGACAGCATCGCCGCCTCGTACGGCTCGTTGATCGCCTCCTCCAGCGCGATCACCACCTCAGACGTCCGCGCCGCCGCCTCCGCCGTCGCCGTCAACTCGAACCATTCCGCAGGCCCCGCCCAGGGCATCCGCACCGAGGCCCGCTCAAACAACACCGCCGCCCGAGACCGCGCCGCTTTGTGCTTGGACGCCAGCTCCGCAAACTCCGGCGCTACGACGAACAGCCGCGCCGCGTTGAACGACGGCTCAATCTCCGCCGAGCGCTCCATCAGCCAGGTGTACAGCCCGATCGCGCGATCGCGATCACCGCTCGAAGCCGCCTCGCGCGCTTCCTCAAGTCTCTTCAACACGCCCCGAAGCCCGTCGCTCCGCGTCAGATCATCCACCGGCACGCCCACCCCGTCGGACGCATCAAACAGCGGCGGCTCGCGATCGGGCATCGGCGGCATCGGGTTCTTGTCATCGTGCCGCAGCCCCCACAGCGGGTCGCGCGTCCGCGCCATCTCGATCGCCAGATCCATGCCGAGCAAGAGCCCGATCGGCCAGACGCGCACTTGCGTCTTCTGCATGAAGTCCTTGTTGAACTTGTCGATCTTCACGAAGTTGTTCTCAACCCGCTCGCCGCCAATGAACAACTCCGCCGGGCCGATGTTCGGCTTCGGATTCCGCGCCGGGGACTGGCTGCCCGGCACCTTGATCACAATCGCCTTCCACATCACAAACGCCCGAACGCTCGGGTGCTTCCACGTCGCCTCGTTGTAGAAGCGGCTCAGCGGATCTACGACGACCAGCAACCGCTCACGCCGGATGCTCTCCTGCTTCGCGTCATGGAGCGACATGTCCGTGAACACCGAGTCGATCAGCCCCGGCGACACCACCGGTTTGATCGGCGGCGCAGCGCCCGGCGAGCCCGACGGCTGCGCCTGTGCCAACGCGATCCCCGCGGACAGCGCGACGACCACGACCGCCGCGCGACCCAGCGCACGGGCGCCCACCCCACAGTTCGAACGTGTCGCATCAATCCGCATCGCTCACCTCCCCGGCAACGCCGGAACCTCGGGCACCGAGCCAAGCTCCAGCCGCACACGCGCCAGCAGCGGGTCCACCGCGCCGCTCTTGCCTTCAAGCAAAGCCTCGTGGCGCGCGTTGGCCTTGCCAATCGCCAGCGCCACGCACACCACCCATCGCCGAACGTCCAGTTCGCGCGTCGCCGCCGGCAGCGCGGCGCTCGCAAATCGCACGATCTCGTCCGCCAGCGCCGCGTCGCCCGCTTCCAGCGCCGCCTTGTGCGCGCGGCACGCCTCCAGCGCAAACAGCCACCGACGAGACGCGATGAGCCGCTCGCGCTCCTCCTGCAAAAGCTGCGGCGGCCCGCTCGATTCCAGCATCGGCCCGGCGCTCTTGAGCCACGCAAAGATCGACTGAGGGTCAATGGCTGGCGACGTCGTCATGCGCTCCGACACGTATCGCGCAACCGCCAGGTCGCCATTGAACCGGTCGGTCCGATCATCGTGCATGTTGATCAGCGCGTACAGCGAGAGCAGGTAATCCCCAAACTCCGCCGCCGTGCGGGCCGCGATCTCGAACTCGACCATCGCCCGCGCTTCCAGCCGTGATCGCTGATCACACAGCCGCACGTACGCCCCGCCGCCCAGCGCCACCGCCCTGGCCCGCACCGCGACATCATGATCGCCGAGTGTTCGCAGCTCCGGCGAGACCACCAGCAACCGAGCCGCGACGAACGCCGGCTCACACCGCTCGGATCGCTCCATGAGCCACGTCATCAGCGCCCAGGCCTTCTTGGGCTCCTTCTCCGCCTTGGCGACGCGTGCCTCGTTCAATCTCGCAAGCACGAAGTCAATCCCCGCGCCCTCGGGCGCATCCTCGACAGGTACCAGTTGCTGATCAGTGTTCCCAAACAACCAGCGCCCGAGCACGAACCCGTCGTCCTTCAGACGCTTCTCGTGCGCCGCCCGAAACAGCGAGTCCTTCTGCAACGCCTCGCGCATCGCACGCTGCAGCGCGCCGTATGTCACCACCGCCGACGCCAGCGACGTCACGCGATCCTTCGCCTTATGGCCCCGGATCCCGCCGCCGCTCATGCCCTCCTCTTCGCTGGGCATGATGTTGCTCAGCCGCTTGGAGCGCAGGAACATCTCAAAGCCGCCGATCGTCGGGCGCTCGATGCCGATCGAGCGACGGTTGCCGATCGCCGTCGCGTCAAACAGCACGCCGTTCCGCTCCAGCCACCCCACGATCGCCGGGTCCGTCCACACCCCGCGCGCAAACGTCGGCTCGCCGCTCCAGGTCAGCACCAGCAGCCTGCCGCGCTCGCCGGCATCGCCCATCAGCCGATTCAGTTCGTTGCTCGCCTCCCGCCGCCGGGCCTCGTACTCAAACGCCTCGTCGCGTTCGCTCGGGTTCGTCTTCAGCGGGAAACCGGGCTGCGCCCCCGCCGTAGCGCGGGGGCGCCCCCCCCCCCCCCCCCCCCCCCCCCCCCCCCCGGCCCGCCCGGCG
>JAIEQQ010000015.1 GCA_019747615.1 Phycisphaerales bacterium | reverse complement strand
AGGATGCGATATCCACCTCGTCGCACTTCGAGATCGTGTCCATTCCGGCCGACTTCACGCTCGAAGGCTTGGTAACCAAGTGGAAGAAGAAGCAGCTCAAGATTCCGGGGTTCCAGCGCAAGTTCGTGTGGACACAACGCCAGGCGAGCCGCCTGATCGAGTCGTTCCTGCTCGGACTCCCGGTACCCGCACTCTTTCTGTATGCCGATCCCGACACTGGGGAGCAGCAGGTAATCGACGGGCAGCAGCGGCTGATGTCGGTGGTGCAGTTCTTTGATGGCACGTTCCATAACGCCAGCATGGCGAAGGGGAAACAGTTTCGCCTGATCGGCTTGGGCGACGACAGTCAGTATGCCAGCTGCACGGCGAGAGACCTTGAGGAGCGCTTCAAGCCTCAGTTCGCCAAGCTCAACGATGCCGTGATGCGTGCGTTCATGATCAAGCAGCTTGATCCGAACGACGCCACCAGCATCTACCACATCTTCGAGCGTCTGAACACGGGCGGCTCCCGATTGCTCGGCCAGGAGATTCGGAACTGCGTGTACCACGGCCCTCTCAACGAACTCATCGGACGCCTCAACTGCAACGCGGATTGGCGCCGCATCATCGGGACGCCCATGCCCGACGCACGGATGCGCGATATAGAGATGATTCTCCGGTTCGTCTCTCTCTACTACTTCGCTAACGAGTACAAGAAGCCTATGAAGGATTTTCTCTCCACTGCGATGCGAAAGAAACGTAATCTGTCCGCCGGCGAGAGCGCGGCCCTGGAAGAAACGTTCAACACGACTTGCTCCCGGATCGTCGCGCAGTTGGGCGATCGCCCGTTCCATCAGCAGCGGGGCATGAATCCCGCCGTCTTCGATGCTGTCTTTACTGCCATCGCCAAGCATGCCGGTGAGCTTCCGGCGGACATCAAGGCCCGACTGGCCACGCTCATCGAGAGCGAAGACTTCAAAAAGAACGCGTCGTACAGAACCACAGACCCAGAAGAGGTTGCGGGTCGTCTGACGCTGGCGAGCACAAAACTCTTTGACTCTCCATGAGCCTAGCGATATTCGAGAACTTCTTGAAGTTCGCGGAGGGCGCTGTGCGCTCCAAGGCTGACCTACCGGCGACGATAGACGTCGTCGAGTTCGAGAACGCGCTGGTCAACTATGGGGTTGTGCTACTCCACTCGCACATGGAGCAGTGCATGCGCCGGAGCATGGATGCTCGGCTTTCAAGGTGCCTTGACCCTCAGGCGCTCGCGTTCGCGATCGACAAGCGCAAGGAGACGACGGGCAGAATCGGAATCGAATACCTCACGAAGTCCTTGGGTCGGTTCAGCGACGGGTACAAGAACGGCTTCAAGGCTCATCTCAAGGCATCTGGACTGGGAACATCGTGGGATTCCGTTGTGAACCAACGGCACACCGTCGCCCATGAGGGGCTTCCTGCCAGCCTCACGCTTGCCGATCTTCGCCTCTACTATGAGCACATACGGAAAGTGCTGGGGTTCTTCTGTGACGGACTGTGCCTGACTTCGGCAGAGGTTGAAGGAATCAGCACGTTGATCGTGCAGGTTATTGCACCATCCCCGCCTGGACATGAAGGTCGCGCCGGCCTCAGTGGTGCTTGTACCACCCCACGCCCTTGATGTCGTTCCAGGCGTTGGGTGGGGGGGTCTGGTGGCAGAGGAAGCACCGCGACACGCCGGCGTGCTCGCCCCCCCGCCACCCACCTCCGGCCCCTCATCGAGACGATGCGGGAGCGGTCACTTGTCAAGCGACCACGTTGCCTACCGATCAAGCGATCGGGAGGTCGGCGGTCGCCTTCACCGCCCGCACGGCCAGGATGATGTCCAGGTACGCGCTCTGGACATGCGTGATGCGGAATCCCGCGGCCCGTGCGTTGGCGAGGGTGTCGCGGTTCATCTCGGTTCCGGTGCGGCGCGTCCAGAGAGTCATGAGGTCCAGCGTCCAGCCCAGTAACAACTGGCGGCTGCGCACGTGCTCGAACATCAGCAGACGGCCGTCCGGGCGCAGCACCCGGTGCAGCTCGCGCAGGGCCCGGACCGGGTCGGGGACCGAGCACATGGCGCAGGACGTGACCGCCGTGTCGAACGAGCCGTCCGGGAAGGGCAGGGCCAGCGCGTCGGCCTTGAGGAGGCGGAGGGACCCGCGGTAGGTCCGCGCGCGCCTGGCCGCGCGACGCAGCATCTCATCGCTGATGTCCAGGCCCGGCCGTTGTTCGGGGAACGCGGCAAAGTCCGTGCCCGTGCCGGCGGCGACGAAGATCACCTTTCCGTGCATATCAGCGAAGAGCGCGGCCTTCGCCGGCCCGCGCCGGAGGCAGGAGGCCTCGCAGAGGTCGTAGAACCGAACCCGCAGGTTCCAGGCGAGAGTCATGGGCGTCGGCCTCCGGCCGGCCCCCGCGCCCGCCCCCCCCCTCCCCGCCCCCCCGCGGTGAGGGCCCAGCGCCGACACGAGGCGCCGTAGATCGCCAGGAGCGCGGCGGCCGCCACACCGGCCGCCGCGCCCAGCCCGAGCGCGTCCGACCACGTGAGCACGCAGCCTGTCCCGTGCAGCAGGCAGAGCGACATCGGCGCGACCATCGCCAGGAGCATGGAGGGGACCATCGTCTCGATGGAGCCGAGCAGCGGGGTCGCGAGCCAGGCCAGCGCGACCTGCACGATCATCGCGCCCGCCATGCCGATTGCCATTTCACCGACGAAGCCCCAGCCTTTCCACTCGACCATGTGGGCTGCGTGCATCGCCGCCAGGGTGGCGGCGCCTACCACGGCCAGGAAGAGGAGATCGCCGACCGCCATGCCGATCCGATGGGTGGTTGTCGGGCCGTCGCACCGGAATGACGCATGATGTTTCTGCATGTCGTCCGCCATGTTCGAGTGCTTGCCTGTGGAACCGGCCAACAGAGTGTCATTCTCGGTGTGGGTGAGCCGGCGTCGGCCGTTTCGGGGTCAGTGGTGCTTGTACCACCCCACGCCCTTGATGTCGTTCCAGGCGTTGGTCTGGTGGCAGAGGAA
>JAIEQQ010000055.1 GCA_019747615.1 Phycisphaerales bacterium | reverse complement strand
ACTCTCGGGCATCGCGCCGGCGCCGCGAGGCGTGCCGCAGATCGAGGTCGAGTTCGCCCTCGACGCCAACGGCATCCTCACCGTCACCGCCACCGACAAGGGCACCGGCAAGAAGTCGGACATCAAGATCACCAACTCCGGCGGCCTTGACAAGTCCGAGATCGAGCGCATGAAGCGCGACGCCGAGACCCACGCTGCTGAAGATAAGGCCCGTCGCGAGGTCGTCGATCTCAAGAACCGCGCCGACGCGGCGCTGATCCAGACCCGCAAATCCCTCGAAGAACACGGCGGGAAAGTCACGCCCGAGACCCGCTCCAAGATTGAGAACGCCATCGGCACGCTTGAGACCGCCATCAAGAGCGACGCCAAGGACCCGATCGAACGCGCGATGAAGGAGTTGGAAACCGCCAGCTACGAACTCGGCAAAGCCGTGTACGAAGCCACCAAGGGCGCTGACGCCGGGGCCGCCGGCGCAACCGCCGATGCCGCAGCCGGCGCACCGGCCAGCGGCGGCAAGAAGGACGATGTCATCGACGCCGAATTCGAAGTGAAGGACGAGAAGAAGGGCTGACCCGGTCGCCGTGACCGGCGCGGCGGCCACACCGGCCATTCAGAGAGCGTGACCCCATCTCGCTCCGTCGCAGCACATCTCGACCTCCATCGACCCCGCATTCGCGGGGCCGATTTTATCGGGCGTTCTTTGCACTCGTTCACGAAACATTTGCGGGGTTTTGATGTGCCGGGCCAGTGCGTGCCTGTATATTTCACCCGGCCGCGTGCTTCGAGCGATCGCGGCTCGTTGTGTCGAATCTCCGCGATTCGTCCATCGCGGGTGTTGCCGGTCTCTCTCCCGGCGCATCCGGAGCGCTCACCCACTGAGGAAGGAGTGATCAGATGTCATCACGTGCACTGGCTTTCGTCGCAGGCCTCGCCATCAGCGCTTCGGCGCTCGCCCAGCCGATCAGCAACCTGCGCTACATCGGCCAGCAGACTCTTCCGACCGCCACGGTCTTTGGCGGAACGCAGGTCGGCGGCCTCTCGGGTCTCACCTACAACGCGCTGACCAACAGCTATCTGGCGATCTCTGATGATCGCAGCGCGATCAACCCCGCGCGTTTCTACTCGCTCAACATCGATGTCAACGGCTCGAACGTGAACACGACCTTCACCGGCGTCACCACGCTCTTGCAGCCCAACGGCACGCCGTACGCCATCAACAGCCTTGACACCGAGGGCATCGCGCTCTCGTCCACCGGAACCGTGTATGTTTCGTCTGAGGGCGAGGCCAGCATCCTGCGCCAGTCGAACCCGTTTGTCAACGAGTACACCCAGGCCGGCGCCTTCGTCCGCGCCCTGCCGGTGAACAGCCGATACATCCCCACCTTTAGCGACCCGGGCACCTTCGCAAACCAGATCGGCGGCGTCCGCAACAACCTCGCCTTCGAGTCGCTCACCATCACGCCCGACGCGTCCTCGCTCTTCACCGCCACCGAGAACGCTCTGATCCAGGACGGCCCCGCCGCCGGCGTCGGCGTCGGCTCGTCCTCGCGCATCGTCCGCTACAACCTCGCCACCGGCCTCCCCTCCGGCGAGTTTCTCTACCGCGTCAACCCGGTCGCCGCGGCTCCCGCGCCCGCAGGCTCCTTCACGACCAACGGCCTCGTCGAACTCCTCGCGCTGGACAACCGCTACTTGCTTGCGCTGGAGCGCAGCTTCTCCACCGGCGTCGGCAACGCCGTCAGCCTTTACCTGATCGACCTTCAGGGCGCGACGGACATCTCCGGCATCAACTCGCTCGTTGGCGCGCCCGGCGTCGTTGGCGTCCAGCGCACGCTGCTGCTGGACCTGGGCACCCTCGGTATCACGCTTGACAATCTCGAAGCCCTCGCGCTCGGCCCGGTCCTGCCCACCGGTGAGCAGACGTTGATCGTCCTGAGCGACAACAACTTCTCTTCCCTGCAGGTCACCCAGGTCATCGCGCTCGGCGTCACGATCCCCACCCCGGCGTCGGGCGTGCTGGTCGCCGGTGCAACGATCCTCGCTGCGCGTCGGCGTCGCCCGCGCTGAGCCTCGCGGCAACCGCGCCGCCAGCTCTTGCAACCTCGTATCAACCCAAGACCCCGCCGACTCGTCGGCGGGTCTTTTCGTTCGCGATTCGACCGTAGAAGTCTCCAACCACTCGCGATTCTATTTTCAGGAATCATTGAAAACTCGTGCCGCACCTGTTAGTATTGACCATGTCAATCGCCGTCGAGCCCGCATTGGAGCGTCTGCCCGGAAGCGCGCTGCGCCCATCGCTTGACCCACGCCTTGACGCCATCGCCGCCAAAGTCGATGCCGGCCAGCGGCTGTCGCTCGACGACGGCGAGACCCTCTTCACCACGCCTGACATCTGGACGGTCTGCCAGCTGGCCGACAAGGTCCGCCGCCGCCTGCATGGCGACACCGCCTTCTACAACGTCAACCGCCATCTGAACTACTCCAACGTTTGCGCGTTGTCGTGCAAGTTCTGCGAGTTTTATCGCAAGAAGGACGATGACGGGGCGTACACGCGCGACATGGCGTATGTCAAAGCCCAGGTTGCTGAGGCGGTCGAGAACGGCGCGACGGAGATGCACTGTGTGGGCGGGCTGCACCCGTATCTGCCGTGGTCGTACTACCCGGAGCTCGTGAGCACGATCCGCGACACGGCGCGATCGCTCGGGAGCGAGCTGCACGTCAAGGCGTTTACGGCGGTCGAGGTCGTTCACCTCGCAAAGATTGCCAAGGTCTACAACGTCAGCGACCGCGCGGCGGGGATCAGGCACGTCCTGCGAGAGTTGAAAGATGCCGGTCTCGGCTCACTGCCCGGCGGCGGCGCCGAAGTCTTCGACGATCGCATTCACGACGAGGCGTTCAAAGGCAAGATCCGCTCCGACGTGTGGCTCGACGTCCACCGCGTCGCCCACGAACTCGGCCTCAACACCAACGCCACCATCCTCTACGGCCACATCGAACAACGCCACGACCGCCTCGTCCACATGGACA
>JAIEQQ010000199.1 GCA_019747615.1 Phycisphaerales bacterium | reverse complement strand
GTGCAGCAGTTTGGCGGCTCGCAGCAGATACGGCGCACCGGACAGCACGGTGACCGCGAGCATCGTCCAGACCAAGAGATCGATCGCGACGCGGGCGGGGGGGTTGGCCAGGAGTTTCACCGCCGGATCGGGCGTGACATCGGCGATGGCCATGAGCGCGATGACTGCGGGGATGGCGAGCGATTGCAGGATCATTTTGCCCTTGCCCCACCAATCACTGCCGAACTGGAAGCCCTGCGCCTCCATGGTGCCGCGGATGCTGGTGACCAGGAGCTCGCGGCCCATGATGACGACGACCATCCAGGGGTAGACGCCGGAGAGCTGGATGCCGTGACCGCTGATTCGGGCGGGCGCTCCGGCAGGAAACTCGAACCAGAAGTCTGGCCCGGCGAGGAAGACGAAGGCGCCGACGACGAGGATTTTGTCGGCGAAGGGATCCATGATGCGGCCGAAGGTCGACTCGACATTCCAGCGCCGGGCGAGGTAGCCGTCCAGCGCATCGGTGAGGACGGCGACGACGAAAAGAGCCGCGGCGATGAGCAGGATGAGGTCGATCTCGCCACGACTGGCGGCGGAATCCTCCCAGCGCCAGATCGTGAGCGCGCCGAAAAACACGCCCGCCATGAGCACGCGCGACGCGGTGAGCCAGTTGGGCAGCGAGCGATAGATCCACCCCGGCGGCGACGCCAACGCGGGCACGCCTCGGGCGGCAGCGGGCGTGAGCGGGCTGGAGGGTCGGAGCGTCGTCACTCGTGCGATGGTACTCGACTCGACCGGCGATCACGCTGTGGGAACAAGATCAAAGACCGAACATGTCCAGCCAGCGTGTGAAGATGCCGATAGATCGCTCAGACTCGGCGCACAAGCAAACTCCTTGCCATTCGATGTGGTACCCTTGTTCTTTGCACTCTTTTGGTTGTCGATCCTCTCTCCGACGAACCCATGAGATTTGACGCTTCCCAATCCATGCGCATGGGCCAGCAGATGAAGCTGGCGCCGCAGATGATCCAGTCGATGGAGATTCTGCAGATGTCGCAAGCGGAGCTGCAGGAGCGCATCGACTCAGAACTCGAGAGCAACGCAACGCTGGAGATCGCCGAGAGCGCCGAGGCCGAGCTGACACGCTCGCGCGATGATGAACGCTTCGTGAACCTCGCAGAGCGCGGGCCGATGGAAGTCGGCGAGCAGGGGGCCGCGGCGGATTTCGAGCGGCTCAGCACGTTCGAGGAATCAAACCCCGAGGCGGCGGCGAACTCGTTCGACGAGCCGGAGCGCTATCGCGAGAGCGAGTGGGAGGACCGCCGGCGCGAGGGGAGCATCAGCGAGGACGGGCGCGACGCGAAGATGGACGCGATGGCGAACACCGCCGATCGCTCGAAGCCCGTCAGCGATCAACTGATGGAGCAGTGGCACCTGGTGGAGATCGACCCGCGCTTGCGCGAACTGGGCGAGGTGATCGTCGGCTACATCGAAGACGATGGGTATCTGCGGACATCGCTGGAGACAATCCTGGATCGGATACCCGTGGCGGGGCCGGCGGCCATCACGCCAAGACCGACGAAGGAGGAGATGGAGCGGGCGCTGGGGGCGGTGCAGTTGCTGCTGGAGCCGGCTGGGATCGGGGCCCGGGACAGCCGTGAGTGCTTGCTGCTGCAAATCGATGCGCGCGGGGATGATCCGCAGGGCGACCAGAGCGGCACGGGCGCGGGCGATCGCGCCTGGAGCGTGGCGCGGCGGGTGGTGACGGATCATCTGGACGACCTGGCGAACAACCGGCTGCCGAAGATCGCCAAGTCACTGGGCGCGGACATCGATGAGCTCAAGAGCGCGCTGGGCCTGCTGCGAACGCTGAGCCTCGCGCCAGGCCGGCGGCTCAACGAGGAACAAGAGCCGGGCATCGTGCCCGATGCGTTCGTGGAGTACGACGCCGAGCGCGATCGCTACATCGCGTATCTGAACGATCAGCGATTGCCGAACCTGCGAGTGAACCAGGAGTATGCGAAGCTGGTGAAGGATCGCGCGGCCCCGAAGCCGACGCGAGATTTCCTGCGCACGAGCATCGGCAACGCGAACTTTTTAATCGACGCGATCGAGCAGCGCAAGCGGACGGTGCTGCGCGTGGTGGAGGCGGTCGTCGATGCGCAGCGCGAGTTCTTTGACTTTGGGCCCCAGGCGCTCAAGCCGCTGCCGATGACGAAGGTCGCTGAGCAACTGGGGATTCATGTCGCGACGGTGAGCCGCGCGGTCTCGGAGAAGTACATCCAGACTCCCCGCGGTGTGGTGTCGCTGCGCAAGTTCTTCTCGGGCGGCACAACCAGCAGCGAATCCGGCGAGGAGATGGCGTGGGACGCCGTGAAGGCGGCGCTCCGCGAGATCATCGACGGCGAGGACAAGAGCAACCCGCTGAGCGACGATGAGCTGGCCGATGAGCTGAAGAAACGCGGGCTGGATATCGCCCGCCGGACGGTGGCGAAGTATCGCGGGCAGTTGAATGTGCCGACGGGGCGATTGCGGAAGATCCACTGACGCGACGATGGGGCGACTGGTGGAGATGGCGCAAAGACTGGAAGCTGCGACGACCGAGCGTCCGCGTTGCCCGCAGACGCCGGAGCGGCCGAACGTCCCTACGGTTGAAAGTCTCGCAACCGCCTCCAGTGCTGAGGAATACACCATGCCGCGGGGGGCTGTGTCGGGCGTGGGCCCGGCGCCGGGCCGCATTGATGGCGACGTTGCGGGAATACAGGCCGCTCGACCGATAAGTACGGTCGCGCGCTGGTGTTCGCGTTGGCTCGGATGTCTGATCTCGCTTCGTCTCCAGCTTTGTTTTCGATGGACTCTCGCACGTTGACCTCTTGAACTCTCACCGGGCCACCTCCCATGCACGCCGCTGTCGCACAACGCCGAATCCGAAACGCTCAGGTCTGGGCGGTGGTTCTGGTCGTGGGCGGGCTGGCGCTTCTGTGGGTGCCGACCTCATGGATCCGCAGCACGCCGGAAGCACCGACTCCC
>JAIEQQ010000161.1 GCA_019747615.1 Phycisphaerales bacterium | reverse complement strand
ATTGTTCAGCAGCGGCAGCGCGAACGCCGCGGTCTTGCCGGTGCCGGTCTTGGCCTGGCCCATCACGTCTTTGCCGGCCATGATGCGCGGGATCAGCATCGCTTGGATGCGCGTCGGCCGCTCAAAGCCGGCGGCCTTCAGCCCCTTGAGCACGCTATTGCGCAGCCCCAGCGCGTCAAAGTTTGCAACCTCGGTGAAGACGTCATCCACCGACTGCAGCGCCGGCGTATTGACGTTTGCCTCTGCGACTCCGCCCGATGGCGTCGAATCATCCGGTGCCGGAGAGGGAACGGAGGCGGGCGAAGGTGCGGAGAGGGAATCGTTGGATGTGTTCATGGCCATTTTCGCAGTCAATCCTGTCACAAGTCCGATGACCATCATAGAACCCTCATCATCACAGTGCGCCCCGCGCACGCCTTGAACGGAGCCGCTTGTGACCACATCGCGTCTGGAGATTGATCTGGCCGCCATCGATTCGAACGTTGGCGTCATCCGCTCAGCGATCGCCGAAGGTGCCGAGGGCCACCCGTCAAAGGTCCAGCTCTGCGCGATCATCAAGCAGGATGCCTATGCGCTCGGCGCCGCTCGCATCGCCAAACGTCTCGCCTCGCTCGGCGTCGATCTGCTGTCGGTCTACTGCCTCGCCGAGGCACGCCAACTGGCCGACTCGCCCATCCGCACGCCCATCCTCCTGCTCATGCCCGTTGACGGCTTCGATCGACAGGATTCCCTCTATCGACTCGCCGTCACCGGTCGCCTCCACGTCGTTCTCCACAGCGAGCGACAGGCCCAGGCCCTCATCGCCTGCGCCAACAGCCTCGGCATCACCATCCCCGTTCACATCCAGATCGACACCGGCATGTCTCGCGGCGGCTGCCTCCCCGACGAGGGCGAACGTCTCGTCGCCCTCGCCACCACCAGCCCGCGCCTCCGCCTCGCCGGACTCATGACCCACTTCTCCAGCCCCGCCAGTGACGAGCCCTTCACCCGTGAGCAGGCCCGCTTCTTCCGCAACTGGATCGAGCGCGTCAAGCCCAAACTCAGCGCCGCCATCGCCCGCGGCCATCCGCCCTGCGTCGTTCACGCCGCGAACACCGCAGCGACGTTCCGCTCGGCGTCCTATCACGCCACCATGGTCCGCGTCGGACTGGGCATCCTGGGCTATGCCGACGAGATGACCGGCGATCACGCCCCTGAGTTCGCCAACGCCATCGATGCGCTCCGCCCCGCCGTCCGCTGGGTCAGCCGCATCGTTCACACGCAGGAAATCCCCAGCGGCTGGCCCGTCGGCTACGGCCGCACTTGGCACAGCGATCGCCCGTCAAAGATCGCCATCGTTCCCGTCGGCTATGCCGACGGCTATCCGATTGCCCTCGGCAACCGGGCCAAAGTCCGCCTGACGGGCCTGAACTGGGATCGCCCGCGGACCGTCGAGCCCACCGCAAGCTTTGAACTCGATCCGACACGCTCAGTCTGGGCCCCGATCGTCGGCCGCGTGAGCATGGATCAGATCACGATCGACGTGACGGATGCGCCACCGGAACTGTGCGAAGTCGGGCGCGAGGTCGAGATCGTCGGCTCCGTGCCGGGGATGCCGAACCACCTGCCGACGCTCGCCGCCAGCGCGGGCACGATCACCCACGAGCTGCTCTGCCGCCTGAGCGCCGTGCCGGAGCGCACGTACCTTTTTTCCAATGAGGGCGAGAGCGTCGAAACGGTCACGCGAGTGGCCGCCCGCGCGCAATCCGCCGCTCGGGTCTAAGTGGTTGACCTGATATCTGCGGCGATCTGCGCGACCGACCACACACGCCGCCGCCGTCCGCAGCCAAGGTCAGCCAAGCCCCATCCGACAGCGCCGCCAGACCCGTCGGGTGCCCGAGTGCCAGCGGGCTCAAGGACTCCAAACCTCACGACACCGCATGAACGGTTCGCGAGAAACCGGGTCAGCACACAGGAACAACGGGTAATTTGGCGAGAATCACCGCTAGCACGGGTGAGTTTGTCGGGCCGACGATTGGACCCGGTACAAACCCGACACATTCTACTTCTATAACCCGAACACCCCAGAAGTTGTGAAAGAATCTCGCGTCGCAAGTCGTGATGTGGAAAAGGTTTGCGACAAAAGTCCGCAACTGCGGGTTTGCGTTTGCGAACCGGAGGCGTTAGGCTTGTCCCCTCTGTCCGCGTCAGGACCCCTCGGGGGGCTGCGCGCGGCGTGCAATCGGAGCTGCTGCATGTCGGTCAAAAACCGTGAGTCCACCGCGTCCGTGATGTCCAACACGATCACCCTCGCCGCGCTCAGCGTTGGCGCCGCCGCACCGATGGTGCTGGCCCAAAGTCTGCTGCCGAATCAGACGACTCAATCGATGGACGTCGTCGACCGCCTGGTCGGCGAGAACCGACTGGTCGCGGCTCGCGCCGCGCTGCTCTCGGCCCTCAAGCCCGGCACCGCTCAGGGCACCGAGGCCCAGCGCTCCGCGATGATCGCTCGCCTCGACGAGCTTGATACGAAGATCAGCCAGCTCTCTGAGTGCGACGTCTCGCTCCAGAAGAGCGACCTGCTCCGCAGTGAGGGCGACCTGCGCATGGCCCAGCGCTACGCCGAGGGCGTGCAAAGCCGCACCGACGCGACGACGGCCGAGAAGGCCCGCGCCACGCAGACGCTCGAGGCGATCACCGCTCAGCGCAGCGAGCTGATGCCGCGCGTCTCGACGATGATCGCCAAGGCGACCGAGCAGTACTCCAAGGGTGACATCGACGCCTCCCGCACGACGCTCGCACAGGTCCGTCGCTGGGGTGTTGAGCTCGCCGGTGCGGATCGTCGCGCCGCTGATGAGCTTCAGGTGAAGCTGCTCGATCGCGACATCGCGCTCATGCAGCCCGGCACGGTGAAGCGCGACCAGCCGGCCAAGCCCAGCGAGCCCGCGAGCCAGCCGTCGAATCCGTCGGGCGAGCCGCTGCCGCAGATGCGTCCGATCGGCGACACCCCGGCCGCGCCTGCCGCCGCT
>JAIEQQ010000076.1 GCA_019747615.1 Phycisphaerales bacterium | reverse complement strand
CATGGCGGCCCACAAGGACACCGACAACCACCTCCGCCGCATGTACCCGCAGTGGCTCTCGCGCGACATCAAGGGCAACGAGGTAGCGCCCAACGGATTTGTCTGGATGAATCCGCTGCACCCCGAGCCCCGCAAGTTCCTCATCGATCTCGTCGTCGAAGCCGCGAAGAACTACGACCTTGACGGCGTGCAGCTCGACGATCGCATCGTCTGGCCCTACATCAACATGGGCTATGACGACTTCACCAAAGCCGCGTACGCCAAAGAGAACGCTGGCAAAGAACCCCCTGCCGACCACAAGGACGCAACCTGGATGCGCTGGCGCGCCGACAAAGTCAACGAGTACGCCAAGATGTTCACCCAGACCGTGCGATCAGAAGTCCCCGGCGTGCAAATCAGCCTCAGCCCCGCGGTCTATCCCTGGTGCTTTGACAACTATCTCCTGGAGTGGCCTAAGTGGGCCTCGTGGACGAAGGCCGACGCGCTCAAGCTCGGCGATTTCGAGAAAGCCACCCAGACCACGCCGCACTGGGACGAGTACATCCCCCAGAACTACCGCTACAACTACCCCGCGTTCGAGGCCACCTGGAAGGACCAGGTCAAGCACATGAACGAGCTCGGCGGCGGCAAGGTCAACGACCTGCTCGCCGGGATCATGAGCACCGGCAGCGAGCCCAAGCCCGTTGCGTGGGACGATCTGCGCAAAGCCGTCGAGTACACCCGCGCCAGCGGCGCCGGCGGACACGTCTGGTGGTTCAGCAAGGGCACACTCGACGTGTATCCCGACCAGACCAAGGCCCTCTACAACGGCTGGATCGAGTCGCCACGCTTCCCCGCCGGCTGGCGCGAGCCCAGCGTGAAGTTCACGCGCGACGAGACTGAGACCTACACCAAGGACGGCAACCTTCGCTGGCTGACCAACACCATGAAGCCCGGTCGCTATCGCACGATCATCCACGACGGCACGCGCTGGTCGTACTTCGCCGGCTCGATCGATGTTGGCGAGGCCGCGATCAAGACCGGCATGTCGGTCATCGTGCCCCCCACCGCCAAGCAGGTCGAGATGATCCGCGATCGGCGGGTTGATCGAGTCTCCAAGAAGTAACCAAGACCCACAATCGGTGATCGCAAAAACCGATGCCCCTTGGGCCGCGATAGCCCTGTGCGGTCGCACGTCTCGTCTCATGTGAGCCGAGGTGTGATTCGCAATCCAACAAGGGGAGACATCATGAAGATGCACATCGCTTTGACCTGCCTCGCGGCAGGCGCGGTCGCGTTCCACACATCCACCGCCCTGGCTCAAGTTCTGACGACAGCGCCAAACGTCAACGCCAACGTCAACGGCGGCTTCGGCGGGGCCCAGCCCCTCACCTCCACGGTCGGCTCCGGCGCACTGGGCAGCCGCAGCCAACAGCTCTACATGGCCTCGCAGTTCGGCAACCTCGCTCCATTGGGCAACTCGATCACCGAGATCCGCTTCCGCCCCATCGAAGCGCCGTTCATCTTCGCCGGCAACACCATCACCGCGACGAATCTCACGATCACCCTCTCGACAACGCAGCGCACCGATGCCGGCGCAAACCAGCTCAGCACCACATTCGATTCCAACGTCGGCGGCAACGCGCAGGTCGTCTACAGCGGTGCCCTGACCCTGATGACCCAGGCCACCACACTGCCCAACGGCACCTTCGCCTTCGACTACATCATCACCCTCCAGAACGCCTTCAACTACAACCCCGCCCAAGGGAACCTGCTGCTCGACATCGTCGTTCCCGCCGGCAACACCGTCCGCGGCAACAGCCCCTTCGGCGGCTTCGCGCGCTTCGACACCACCAACCCAGTCGGCCCCGACGGCACCGCCAGCGTCTTCACCAATGGCCCCGGCATCACCGCCACCGGCATCTACACACTCGGCGGCGCCGTGACGCAGTTCGTCTCCACACCCATTCCCGCGCCCGGTGCGGCGGCCCTGCTGGCGATGGGCGGCGTGGGCATCGCACGTCGGCGTCGTCAGCGCTGATGCCGAACACCTCGCCGAAGCATCACGACGACAGGGACAGATCAAGCAGCTTGCGCTCGGCTGCTTCGGCTTGACCTTGAAGTACGCCAAACACGCGCGGCTCCGCGCGCCGGCGCGTGCTCCACGCCGCACCGCGTCGAGACTCCTTGCCTCGCTCGCTAACATGCCTTCATGCCAGACGCCCCCAACACCGCAGCGACCGACGGCCCCGCTGACGATGCCGTTGTACCGCCAGCCGAAACGCCCGGGCTTCGCAAGCGCGCGACGCGTTTGTTGAATCAAGTTCTGCGCAACAACCCCTTCCAAGGTTCCATCGTCCCCGGGTGCGTGCCGCTGCTCGCGCCGTTCTCATCGCGCCCATCGCTGCCGTTCCCGCACCCGTGGAACTATCGCGAGCCGCTGATCATCCTCGACACCTTCTTCCACGGCGCCGACGCGGAGCCCGACTTCGGCACGCGTCACAACCGCTACCTCGACGTGCCCGGCTTCTCACCGGTGCTGGTCACGCGCGACCCGGCGATCATCAAGACCATCTCCATGGCCACCGGCGACAAGCCCGGCCAGTTTGATCGCGACACGCTACCCATCGGCGGCATCGCCCGCGCCACCGGCAAACGCACCCTGATCGCCTCCAACGGTGCCGATTGGCGCGCCCAGAAACAGATCGCCGCGCCGCCGTTCTCAAAGTCCACGCTCTTCCAGCCCGAGGTCTTCGATGACTTTGAGGCCACCTTCCGCCGCACCGCTGCGGAACGACTCGAACTCGTGCGTCAGCGCGTCAAAGAGCAGGGCGGCCAGCCGCTGCGATTGCAGCTCGAGCCCGAGATCAAAACCGTGATGCTCGAGATGCTCGTCAACAACTTCTTCGGCGGCACCGTAACCACCGACGACGTCCGCAACCGCCACGTCCCGGCACTGGACGACTTCATCGATCGCATCGTTCGCGACACCGTCGTCAACATGGCCGGCTGCCCGCTGC
>JAIEQQ010000087.1 GCA_019747615.1 Phycisphaerales bacterium | reverse complement strand
CCGCCACCTCCGCCCCCGCCCCCGGTGTTTGGTGTGGTCTTGACCAAGGCGACGATGTCGCCGCCGCCGTCTTGGAGGGTGAGCCACGCGACGGTGCGATCCGCCTCGACGCTGCCGTCGGGCCGCGAGCCCGGCGGCGGGGCGTAGGTCACCAGGAGTTCGTCAACGCCGACGAAGCCGTCGTCGGTGCCGTAGATGTACTCGCGGTGGAGGGTTTGCCATGAGTTCGTGACGGTGGGGACGGGCCGCGCGTCGTCGGTGCGCCACTCGGTGAGAATGGTCTGGATCCGACGGACGCCGTCGTAGAGGTGGCGCTCCGTCCAGCCCTTGCCCGCGTCGCCGGTGTTGCCGGGGATCTCCGGGTGCGTGATGACTTCGGTCATGCGGGGGCAGGTCACCGTCACTTGAACATCGGCTGATTTACTTCGACAGGAAGATCGACCCGGCTTCGATCACGCCGGTCAAGGATCTGAAGTTCGGCATTCTGACAAAGGCAGATGCCGAGAAAGTGGTGCAGAAGCTGCTCGCCGCCTATTCCCGTGCGTGCGAATACGTGCACCCGTCTGTGCGACAGATTGAGGAACGCCTGGCGCTTGCCAGAAAGGGCATCGGCCCGGGCTTCGAGACCTCCGACGAACTTCGCCAGTCCAATGACGAGCTCTTTGAGGCACTCTCGCTCGTGCTCGTGCTTCTGTTCGAGGCCGTCGGCGGCTCCTTCGCAGGCGACATCTGGGAAACCGGTGGTCTGAGTGAACGTGATGACTGGATCTTCCACGGTCATCCGCTCATCGCCGCCTTGGACGAGCATTTCGACTACAAGGCGGAACGCGGGGAGCGGCTGGCGAAGATCAAGGAGCGTCGTGCGGAGCGGCTAAAGCAGACCAACGCCGTCGAGTGGCCGATCCTGAAAGGTCGCTAGCAAAGCGGAGGACTCGGTATTCTCCTCCTAGTCGGCAATGTCGATAGACGGAAATCACCGTGACGCGCTGCGTCAGTGCCTGTCGGCCTTGCTGGCATCCCTCAAACCTCCAGAATTGACTTAGCACTCAGTAAACGGCGTATCCCCGGCTCCCAAACCCTAACACCTGCCAACAAAAGTTCTATTGGTGTACTGTCACCCCGATTAGAACACGAACACTCGCGGGCAATGCTCGCGAGTGTTTGTGTTTTTGCGATTCCCTATACATTTTAGCGGCACTCTTCGAATAGTCTTGACCGCTCAGTACAGACTGAGTATACTTTTGCATCGCGGAGAAAACAGCAATGCCCTGGGAAAAGTCATTCAACCGAGGTGAAGCCTTGACGCTCGCTGAGCACAAGTTCTGGGAGGCGGGCTACGCGGCCACGTCGATGGATTCGCTTCTCGAGTCGATGGGTATCCAGAAGGGCAGCTTCTATGCGACCTTCGGCAGCAAGCATCAGGTGTACGTGGAAGCACTCGAACACTACATCGCCGAGCGGTTCAAGCAGTTTGATTCATCGCTCTCGGCGGGCAGCCCTCGCAAAGCTCTTCTTGACCACTGCGAGGCTGTGCTCAGTGAGTCACTGCGTCGGCGTTCAAATCGCGGGTGCTTTCTGGTGAATGCGGCGCTGGAACTTTCGCCGCAGGATCCCGAAGTTCGGAGAGTCATTGAACGAGCCCTCGACCGTCATCGGATGTTTTACGTAACCGCCCTGAGGATGGCTCGGGAGCGTGGCGAGGTTGCTCCAGACCTTGATCCTGAGCAAACCGCGAGTTCGATGCTCGGCATGGTTCTCGGGATCCGTGTGATGGCGCGACAGGGGATTCCTTCGTCAGTGATTCAGCAGGTTGCCGATGGACTCTGCTCACTGATCCCAGCAAGATGATTTTGTTGGACCAGTTTGTACCGCGCGGTACACACTGGAGTGTGTCGCTCTTTTAGGAGATCGTTGATGAAGATCAAGAACTCGGTGGCGTTGGTGACTGGCTCAAACCGTGGTATTGGCAGGCATCTCGTAGAGACGCTGCTCAGCGAGGGCGCGGGACGGGTCTATGCGACTGGTCGAAAGAAGGCGGAACTCGATGGCGTCGTCGCGCTGGACCCGAAGCGCGTGGTTCCTTTGCAACTCGACGTCACTCACCCGGAAGAGGCATTCCGAGTTGCCGCCGCGGCCAAAGACGTGACCCTACTGATCAACAATGCCGGTGTGCTGGACTTCGGAGGTGTGCTGGAGGCAAGTCCGGAAGCCTTCACCCGCAACTTTGCGGTCAACTTCTATGGCCCACTAAACGTGACGCGGGCGTTTGTGCCGGTCCTCACCCAACACCCCGGTAGTGCTGTCGTCAACATCCTGACGCTGGTAGCCCTCGCGAGCATGCCGGGGCTGGGTGTCTACAACGCGTCAAAGGCGGCGGCTTGGTCATTGACCCAATCCATGCGTGCTGACCTCGGCAAGAAACACGTTCAAGTCTTCGGCGTCTTTCCTGCCGGGGTGGATACCGACATGCTCAGGGGTGTGGAGACGACGAAGGCCAATCCCGGCGACGTCGCCTCAGCCATTCTGGCCGGGATCGAAGCGGGCACTGAAGACATTTTCCCCGAGGCTGTCTCGACACAGGTCTACTCGGCCTGGCGCGGCGACCACAAGGCCGTCGAGCGTCAGTTCGCATCGATGTGAAGAAGAGGACTTCAACATGCGAAACACACTCGTAACGGTCGGCCGCCTCAATCAAGACGGGGGGCAATGGCTCGCGAAGTACGCTGAGGGGGTGATCCCGCTGATCGCCCAATATCAGGGTTCGATCGTCACTCGCGTGCTCCCGAAGGAGCCGGTTGTGGGCGATGCCGAGCACATGCCCGACCTGATCGCGATTATCCAGTTTCCGAACGAAGAGGCGATCCGGGAGTTTCTCGGAAGCCCTGAGTATCAGCAGTTCGTGCCGCATCGCGAGCGTGCGTTTGCATGGCTGCGGTCGTACGTCGCCGATGACGCGGGGCGGTGAAGTGGATAACCAGGCGGGCTGCTT
>JAIEQQ010000098.1 GCA_019747615.1 Phycisphaerales bacterium | reverse complement strand
GGGCGACATACGTCGACCTGCACCCGGGAGCCGCCTATTTCTCATCGTTCGTCTTCGCGATCAACGCCACACAGCAGGTGGGCATCGCATCGATCAACGATGGAAGCGGCAACTCTGAGGAGCACGCGGCGGTGTGGTCAGGGACGGCCGCGAGCTTCGTGGATCTGCACGGCCTCATCCCCGGCGGGCTGGTCTATTCACAGTCACGCGCCACCGGCATCGACGCCGACGGCAGCATCTACGGCTGGGCGCAGTCCGGCGACAGCTACTTCGCCATCCGCTGGACGCCCGTCGCGCCGGCCGCGCGCTGCAACCCCGCAGATATCGCCTTTGACGACGGCTCGCCACTGCCGCCGCCGGGCACGCCCATCGGCGTGAACAACGGGGTGACCGAGGGCGATTACAACCTCTTCTTCGCAAACTTCTTCGACGCCATCGCGGTCTGCGACATCGCCAACGACGATGGCTCGCCGCTGCCGCCATTTGGCGCGCTGGCCACCAACAACGGCGTGACCGAGGGCGATTACAACCTGTTCTTCAGCATATTCTTTATCGGCTGCGCGCTCTGAGGAAGGGCTGAGCGATGAGCGATGAGTGCTGAGTTGGATTTGCTGATCTCTGACGGCTGAGAGCTGAAGGCTGCCCAAGCGGGCGTCCCGCCTGCTTTCGTGGACAATCGGCAATCGGGATTCGGCAATCGGCAATCGTGAGAAAACACAAGACCCCGGCGCTCGGTGCGCCGGGGTCTTTCACTTTTCGTGGCGCTTCACGTCGCGTGGCGTGCTCGCGTCAATCAGTTGAGCGCTGATGTCGGTCTTTGATCTCACGCCGATGGGGCGCTTTGCGACAGCACCAGCGCGCCGTACGTCGTCAAGAGCTCCGGCCGGGCCGCGAGGTACTCGAACGCCGGGAACTGTGCGACGCCGATCGCCCGCTTGCACAGGTCGGTCCATTCAGTGAAGTCGTTCGTCGGCATCGCGGCGTCGCCGGACGCAGAGCCTGCGATGGGCTGGCACAGGTCCAGGAACTTCTGGCGGATGTCGGCACGCTCGGCGTTCTCCGTGGTGCTGGTCTGCGGCGCAAGCTGCGCGAGCTTGACGATCTCGCCCCGCGCCGCGGCGCGCCAATCAACGCCGAGAGGATCGAGGATCGAGCCGGTACCAAGCAACTGCAGCGCCCGCTGCGCGTGCGAGGAGATGCGATCCTCAGCCTTGGCCAGCACCGGCTTCATTTCCTTCAGCGCGTCCTGAGCGTTCAGGAACACCGCGTTCAACGCCAGCCGCTTCAGCGCGATGTGCGGCACGCCGTAACTCAGCGCCGCCCGCAGCGGCTGCGCGCCGGAGGCCACGAACATGATCATCGGCGAGTATCGCGTTGGGAAGTACTTCGCCAGATCGCTCTCCAGCTCCGCGATGATCTCGGCGTGATGCCGGTCCGGCGACACGTGGCCGAACCACAGCGATGCGCCCGAGGCGCCGAGCTCGCCAGAGCCGGTCGCGCCGGCGGGATCCATGTGCGAGAGATCGATCGTGACGTTGATGAACAGTGGGTCCATCGAGCCCGGAGCGAGGTAGACAAACTGCATCGTCGGAGCCGCGGCGTAGTAGAGCGCGTCCCTGATCGAGAGCGTCACATTCAGCGGCTCCACATACGAGCCGTCTTTGCCCTGTCTGGGCAGGCTCAGCGCCATGGTGCCGCGATCGATGTCGGCCTGCAGCCAGCGCGTCGCCAGGCCCGCCGGCCGCTTGTGCGGTTCGACGAGTGAGTTGTTCCACTCGCTGCGAAGCGAGACAAAGGCGAGGCGCCCGTGGCGCTGGCTCTCCGGCGCACGAGCGTGCTTGATGACATCACGCACGATCGAGACGAGCGCCTCAGTGACGACAAGGCGCGCGTCCTCGCCGGATCGCTGCTTTGCGTGGAAGTCAATGCGGATGTTGAGGCTGACTTCAGCATCCGGGCTCGTGTACAGCTTGGGCGCAACCGAGCCACCAAAGAGCCCGAGGCCGAAGCGCAGGCGCGCACCGCTGATCGGGCGGCGCGTGGCGCCGTGGAACGCGTCGGCCAGCGCGAGCATGGGCTCGCGATAGTTCTGGACGCTCGCGTCGGCCAGCTCGCTCATCACCGGGTGCGCGAAGCAGCCGGTGCCCGCGAGCGGCTCGACGCGGTACGGGTCTTTGCCGACCAGCGATGTGCCGGGGATGGTGATCTGTCGCGCCGCCGCGGGTTGATTCGGGGCGTTGGCCGGGACGTTTGTTGCATCGGTGGTCATGGGGCGATCATTGGCGTGCCAACAGGAGGCCGGCAATGAGACTGGAACCCGCGGCGACTCACGCCGGCTCGCACACGAAGCGGATGGTCTGCTGCGTGCCCCAGATCGGCACGGCGGATTCGAAGCGGAAGTGGCGGAACTGACTCGCCTGCCACCCTGTGTATTCAAAGAGGATCCGCGCTGCTTCCTCGTGGCGGGGCGCGTGTTTCCAATGGGCCTCGCCAAGCCCGATGCCGAGTTCAGGCACGCCGGCCCCGTCGATCAGGTGGTCGTACCACCGCTCGGCCAGCGCACCGAGGATCGGGCCCTCGACGCCGATGTAGCTCTCGTAAGCGCGGGGCGCTCGCTGGATCCGCATCTCTTGGTGGATATAGACATCGATCACCGACCACCGCGCCGGCACACGCGCGACCAGCGAGATATCGTGCGTGCGATTCGCGTGATCGGGGACTTGGACCGCCTGACGCGATCCGATGTACACCGTGAGCTCTTCGTCTGAATCCGCGGCCGGGTCGATGAGAAGCGATGTCAGCGGGCCGGCGCCGGCGGCGGTGACGACCGGGAGCGGATCCGAACTGAGCAGGCCGATGACGCTGGAGGGGCTGGGGCCGTCGGTGGGGTCGCGGTCAAGCGTCGAGCTGCGGTGGCGCTGCGCATCGGGGCTGATGTTGCGTGAGAGCACGACCGGGAGGTGTCCGCTGCTACGG
>JAIEQQ010000636.1 GCA_019747615.1 Phycisphaerales bacterium | reverse complement strand
TCGCCGGTGGGCGGCGTGGTGCCGACCTTGTTCCAGATCTCGACGCCCAGCGCGCCGGCGGGCTTGGCCTTGCGGGTGGGCGTGGCCGAGTCCACGAAGCGAAGGGTTTGCTGCAAGCGCATCCCGCACTCGATGGAAACCTGCGGCGCGGTCGTCGGCGGGCCGATCGGGCCGGGCTCCTGACGAACGGTGATACCCAGCGAAGCCTTCTCGGCATCGCTCACCACGGCGGACGCCTGCAAGCGGCGCACGAGGGGCCGGATCGCGGCGACATACGCGGCGCGGGCCTCATCCTTGGTCTGCTTGGCGGCCTTGGCCGCGTTGACGGCGGCGATATGGGCGGTGAAACCGTTCTGCCACGGCGTCTGCGCCGCGGTGATCGGCGTCATGTCGGCGGCGGTGAGCCCCAGCGCGGCGAGATTCGCGTTGGCGTAGGTCACAAAGTTGGATTGCCACGCCTGAAAGTTCGCATCGGGACCGGGGATGTAGTCAGCCATGATTCAGTGTCTCCATCAATGGATTCGGCGGCTCGCTCGTGAACACGTCCAACCGCTACCCGAGCCGTCAATCGGCACGCGGCGGACACTCCGAGCGAGATCGACGGAATCACGAACCAACTTCACCCGCGCCGAAAATAAATCAGCGCTTCCAGTAGCCACCCGTTCCGCCAAAGCGACCATCGCGGGCCTCCTTGGCTTCTGCCTCGTTCACTTTGAGAGGGCGACCACCGAGCGGCTTTCCGTTTGTTCCAGTGATTGCCTTCTGTCCTTCGGCAGCGTTGAGCATCTCCACAAAGGCGAATCCGCGCGGTCTGCCCGTGTCGCGGTCGGTGGAGACCATGACATTGACCACCTGCCCGAAGGCGGAGAAGTGGGCACGGAGTTGGTCTTCGGTGATGGAGAACGGGAGATTGCCGACGTAGAGACGCATGTGAATAAGCCTCAGTGAAAGAAAGACACTTCGATGGGGACGCCCCCCGGCCTGCACTAGAAATAGGACAGAATCTTGTCTCGCAGTTGGTCGCTACTGCCGCACGTGTATTCCTTCAGGAGTGCGCGGGCCTTGGCATCGGCGCGGAACCAGCCCTCGTCCGTGTGGCCGTGCTCTTTGTTCCAGATCGGGCGGCGCTTGCCGTGATGTCGAGTGATGACCACGCGATCGGCGGAGGTGGCCCCGTTCTCAGCAAACTGATCCATGTCCTCCGCTGGTATCGCCCACCATTCCAGCGACCCGGCACTGACGCCGAGACACAGAAGCAAGTCGTAATCGGGGTCCTTGCCGCCGCTGAGCTTCGGATGCCTGATCTGCTGAAACAAGTACCCGGGCTGCTCGGACGACGCCTTGAGTTCGATCCGTATTTCCTTGCCCTTGCGCTCGGCGGGCGTCCAACCTACGTCGTATAGCCCTTTGGACGACTGCTTTTCCCACGCGTCACCCTTGGAGGCCAGCCAGAACTTGGCAAAGAGCGGGGCGAACTTTTCGCCGAACGTCTTGCCGCTGTGCTGGGCCAAGAAGTAGAGCGGGTCGGCCCGGATGTCATCGCGCAGGACGTCTTGCAACTGCTTTGGATCGGTGATGATGCCCTTGCCTGCTCCATACGCCACCAAAGCCTTAAGGTCGTTGTGCTCTGGGTCGAGTTGGTCGTAGGGCTTGCCCAAGAGCGCTTGGATTTCAGCAGCGGGTACCTTCTTGGATACCTGATCGGCGAGCGCGCGAAGCGTTGCCCAGCGTCGCCGAAGAGCCTTGCGCCCGCCAGATTCGGCGGCTTGCCCCATCGCCCATTCAACGAAGTCATCCCAGGTCGGCATGGCGGTTCCTTGATGTAGTTAGAAGAGCCCCGGTGCCGCTTCTGCGACTTCGAGAACCGGCGCGGCGGCCTCGCTGATCTCCTCGCCGCCGTGAAAGACGACTTTGGGGAACCGCGCGAACCTGCGTTTCATCACCGCGATGGCTTCCGGGTTGTGGTCTACCAAGACCGCGTTCCGACCGAGCGCCGATGCCGACTCGCCGATGGTGCCGCTGCCCGCGAAGAAATCGAGCACCCGATCCCCGGGGTTGGAATGCACCTTGATGATCCTGTTGATGATCGCCAAAGGCTTTTGCGTCGGGTATCCCGTCTTTTCCTTGCCGTTGGGGCTGACGATGGTGTTCCACCAAGTGTCCGTCGGCGTCTTGCCGCGCTCGGCTTTCTCGGGGCCGACCAAGCCGGGGGCCATGTACGGGATGCGGTCAATGTCGTCGTATCTGTAGGTGTAGTTCTCGGGGTCTTTGGCGTACCAAAGGATGTTGTCGTGCTTCGGCGACCATCGCTTGGTCGCCCGTGCCCCGTAGTCGTACGCCCAGACAATTTCGTTGATGAAGGACTCGCGCCCGAAGATGGAGTCGAGAAGCACCTTGCAGTAGTGAACCTCTCTGTAGTCGATGTGGAAGAAGAACGAGCCATTCGGCTTTAGGAGGCGGCGGGCTTCCTCTAGCCGTGGCTCCAGAAACGCGAGGTAATCGGAGAACGTGTCGGCGTAGCCCTTCGTGCCGATCTTGACCGTGCGATACCGTTTGCCCTGAAATCCGACCCGATCCCCTTCCTCGTCCCGCACGGTCTGTATCTGCGTCCGGGCCTGCGTCTTTCCGGTGTTGAACGGAGGATCGATGTAGATGAGGTCAAACGAAGCGTCGGGAAACGCCTTGATGACTCCCAGATTATCGCCGAAATGGATATCGAGCACTGGTTTGGACTCCGTTTGATGAGGCATGGTATGGCCTCGGGAGACGGTTTGCAGTGCCCTATTCGGCTACGCCGCCACCGTCGCCGTCGTGACGTCCGACCACGGCCCCTTTTCGCCGCGTGTGTTGACCCAGCGGGCCATGTAGACGGCGGTTTTGCCGCCCTCGCCCGCCTTGAACTCGGCGCGGAAACTCGGCTTGGTGGTCATGGTCAGGAACGTGAGCGCGGCGGGGTCGGTGGG
>JAIEQQ010000185.1 GCA_019747615.1 Phycisphaerales bacterium | reverse complement strand
ATGCCATCGGCGCGCTGCGCGAGGTCTTCGAGGCGGCGATGCTCGAACGTCAGGCCTTCGAGGAACGCTTCCAGATCGTCGGCGACCATCTGGACATAGTGACCAAAGCCGCGCGTCGGCTGGCGCTCAAAGTCCGAGTGGCCGCCGGTCTCGGTGCGTTCGCGGAAGTCGCGTGCGGTGCCTTCCAGGATCATGGTCGCCGGCAGGCTGGCGAAGTTGTCGGTCGAAGACGACGAGCGGGCCTGTGACGAGGCGGGCGCGCCGATCATCACCACCGCGCCAGCAACGGCGCAGATCGCGGCGCACATCGTCCAGCGCTTCGTACGGGTGCGGGGGGTGCGGGGGGTGCCGGAACTCTTGAATGCTGCGTTCATACTCAACTCCTCAGTGAATGGACCCTGGTGGGCCCGGGCGTCTCGGCACCCGGCCCTGTCAAGATGAACTGTGCAATTGCGTGTGATCGCGTGCCAAGCCCTGGGCCGGTGATTTCGTTCCGGCCGACGCTCTGTGCGGGCGGGGCAAGCGCTGCGGGCGATGATGCCGGTTCAAACGTCGCCATCCGGCGTGCCGATAACGCCCCGCACCCGGCCTCGCACGCCGGAGGCTTCAATCACGCCGCAACGCAGCGCCGCCAGGCACCAACAACGCCGCACGCCAGCGCGAGATCCACCGGCAACCCGACCTGTCGCGGCACGGATTCACACTGTCCGATTGGACTGCCGCTGGTGCAAGCCGCCAGCGAGCCCGGCGCGTCAAACTGTGCGGGGCCCGCAACCCAACCGCGCGATCACGATCACCTCCCGTTTCTTTTGGTCAAGATCATCCCCAAGCGCCGAAATACCGGTGCCCGCTGGCTCGCTGGCGCTCTGCCGGATCGGTCCGACGGGCAGCCACCGCAGCCACCCGACATAGCCACCCCGCACACCCCACCCCCACCCCACCCCCACACCACACGCACAGAACGAGGAACGCATGGACCGATTTGAGATCAAGGGCGGAAACCGGCTCGCAGGCCGATTGACCATCAAGGGCTCCAAGAACGCGGCCCTGCCGCTGATGTGCGCCGTGCTCCTCACCGACAAGCCCTTCGTCCTCCGTGACGTGCCCGAACTGGCCGACCTCAGCAACATGGAGCGCCTGCTCCGCGAGCTGGGCGTCAGCGTTACGCGCGAGATCGCCGAAGACATCGAATCCCCCGGCGGCGTCCTTCGCATGCAGACGGTTGACGAAACGCTCAGCCACGCCCGCTACGACATCGTCCGCACCATGCGGGCCAGCATCTCCACCCTCGGCCCCATGCTCGCCCGCCGCGGTCATGCACGCGTCTCGCTCCCGGGCGGCTGCGCCATCGGCGAGCGGCCGGTGGATATCCACCTCCGCGGGCTCACCGCCCTCGGCGCCGACATCGTCGTCGAGCAGGGTGACATCATCGCCAAGGTCCCCCTCGCCCATGGCAAGCCCGGCCGCCTCAAGGGCGCACGCGTCTTCCTGGGCGGCCCCTTCGGCAGCACCGTGCTCGGCACCGCCAACGTCATGTCCGCCGCGACGCTCGCTGAGGGCACCACGATCATCGAATGTGCCGCGTGCGAGCCGGAGATCGTCGACCTGGCCAACATGCTCAACGCGATGGGTGCCCGCATCACCGGGCATGGCTCGCCACGAATCACCATCGAGGGCGTTCGCGAGCTCAAGGGCGTTGACCATCGCGTCATCGCCGATCGCATCGAGGCCGGCACCTACATGTGCGCCGCGGCCATCACCGCCGGCGATATCACCCTGGACAACTGCCCCGTCGATGCGCTCATGGCCCACATGGACCGCCTGCACCACATGGGCGTGACCATGCAGTGGGACGCCAAGGCCGACCCCATGCGAGCGACCTGCCGCATCAAGGCCTCGCGCCTCCTGAAGCCGATCGAAGTCACCACCCAGCCGCACCCCGGCTTCCCGACCGACCTTCAGGCCCAGTTGATGGCGGTGCTCTGCCTGGCCGAGGGCAACAGCGTCATCACCGAGCGGATCTTCACCGAGCGGTTCCTCCACGTTGCCGAGCTCGGGCGCATGGGCGCACAGCTCTATCGCCAGGGCTCAACCGTCATCGTCAGCGGCGTGCGCAAGCTCACCCCTGCCCCGGTCATGGCCAGCGACCTGCGCGCCAGCGCCTGCCTCATCCTCGCCGGCCTCGCCGCCGAGGGCAACGGCCCGACCGTCATCAACCGCGTCTATCACCTGGACCGCGGCTACGAAAAGATGGAACTGCGACTCCAGTCCCTCGGCGCCGATGTCGTGCGAATCAGCGAACGCGAAGAAGCGACGCTCGCCCCCGGCGTCGCTTGAGGCCGCCCGAGGGGCAGCAGAACACCCTGGGCCGCCCCGCGCCTCCCCTCAGCCGCTGAGGGCAAGGACTGCACTGCCTTGAACTTTGCTGCTTTGCTGGTCTGCTGCTTTGCTGATTTGCCCATTTGCCATTTGCTCATTTGCTCATTTGCTCATTTGCCATTTTGCACTCCCCACCCTGCCCAGCCTGCGACCGCATCAGCCGCGCCCAGGCGCCCGGCGACCCGTTCTTCCTCGCCATGATGCGCCAGAGCGTCGCGATCCTGCACAAGCACCAGCCGTTTGCAGGCTGGTGCACTGTGTGGCTCCGCGACCATTGCGAGCACACCGACCAGCTCCCCCGCCCGCGGCAACTCGAGCTCTGGGAAGACGCCGCGGATCTGGCGCGGGCGATTCGCGAGGTGACCGGCTGTCGCCGGCTGAACTACGAGAACCTCGGCAACGTCGTACCGCACGTGCACTGGCACATCATCCCGCGCTACGCCCCGCCGATCGATGCCGAGCCCACCTGGCCCGTCTTCCGCCACGCGCCGGAGTTTCTCGACTGCGGCGTGAGCGACAACATCCGCGATGATCTGGTGGCGAGGTTGCGCGGGGCGCTGGCGCGGGGATAGCGCGAG
>JAIEQQ010000640.1 GCA_019747615.1 Phycisphaerales bacterium | reverse complement strand
CGCTACGAGGGCTACGGCCCCGCGGGTGTCGCCGTTGTCGTCGACGCGCTCACCGACAACCGCACCCGCACCGCCGCGAACATCCGCCTCATCTTCGACACGCACTCGGGCAAGATGGGCACCAGCGGCTGCGTCTCGCACCAGTTCGAGCACAAAGGCCGCATCGAGGTCAAGGGCATCGCCGGCGACGAGGACCGCATCCTTGAAGCGGCGATGAACGCCGGCGCCGACGACGCGAAGTTCAACGACGAAACCGGCGAAGACGCCGCGTGGGATGTCTACTGCCCCCCCACCGAGCTGCACACCGTCAAAGCGGCGCTCGAAGCATCGAAGCTCGTCGTCCGCGTCGCGACGACGGAAATGCTGCCGTCGCAGACGGTGACGGTGCACGCCGACACCGCCAAAGAAGTCATCGACCTGATCGACGAACTCGAAGACGACGAAGACGTCAAACGCGTCTACAGCAACGCCGACATCCCTGAGAGTGAGCTGGCGAAGCTGGGGTGAGGGGGAAGGCACTGGGCACTGGGCATCGGTCGCTTCCGATCCCCCACTCGCTGCCTCGATGCCTCCTGCCTCGATGCCTTCCCGATTGATCAACCCTTCTGAAGAATCTGGTGACGAGCATCAACGCTCATCATCAACAGCACATCAACCTTCGCTGCTCCACGCCGCGATCGCCGACGGAGCCGCCCGCTCCTGATCCGCAACACCGCGAAGGTCAAGCGTGACGAACCCGCTGTACCTCCACGCGCTGAGCGCGATCTGCATTTCGGCGATGTTGAGCCGTCCTTTGCCCGGGACGCAACGACCGTCGCTGGAGGCATCGGTCAGCCGCACGTTGTAGAGCTCGCTCGCGAATGTGCCAACCAACGCGACCGGGTCATCGCCGCCCATCAACGCCGCGGCGGGGTCCAGCGCGTGCCCGAGTGGTGTGCCGGTGTCGCGCCTCGGCTGTGCCGCATCGCTCGCTGGGATTTGCCGATGCCAGGAAAGATCGGCGATGCGGACGCCGTGCTTCTCGGCGCCGGACGCCAGCTCGCTCCGAACCGCGGGCGACGGATCGCGCGGCAGCGTCAGACACAGCACCGACTGCTGATCTCCACCACCCGCACGCGGCATGTCCTTCAGCAACGCGCGAAGATCTGACAGCAACCCCATCGCGTCGCTCGCGGCGCCGAGCGCTCGATCCAGGTGCGCCGGATCAGTGAAGTGTGCCGGCGGAATCAGCAGGTCCATCCCCGCCAGCACCAGGTCATGCCGCCTGAGAAGCGCCGCAAGCTCCCGCCGCGCCGACCGGTCCAGCTCCCGCGCCCGCAGATCCGGCATCGCCCCGTTGAGCCAGACGCCGGCGAGCCCGAGTGAGCGGGCAAAGTGCAGCCACCCGCGGAGCTTGTCCGGCGTCCCGCGGCTTTCATCGCCGGCGAGCTGAAGCCCCGCAAGGGCGAGGCTCATCGCAAACTGAACGGGAGGCAGTGACATCATTCGATCATTGGCCACGCCGGCACCGCACGCGAGCGACACAGCGCGAACGTCAGCACAACCCAGCACCCGGGCTGAACCGCAGCGGCGTGACTCGCACGCGATACCATCGACCATGAGCAGCGTCCGCGCCATTCTGAACGTCGCCAGCACCACCGCCCTGGGGCTCTGGCTCGGCACGGTGGTCATGACCGGCGCGACCGCGGCGATCATCTTCCCCACCGTTCGTGATCTGGCGCCGACACTCCCCTCGCACGCGACATATACCGGCGAGCACTGGCTGATTGTCGCGGGCCGGGTCGCGGCCCGGGTGTTCCTCGTCAGCGACATCGTGCAGTTTGTCTGCGCGTGCGTGGCGCTCGGGTCGCTGGCGGGGATGGTTGTGCCGCGGATGATCAGATCTCGCCTCGGGCTGAACGAGTGGGTGCGCGTGCTGACGCTGGGCGTCGCGTGCGTCCTGCTGGCGTATCAACTGCTGATCATGTCGCCGGCGATGACGACCGAGCTCCAGATGTACTGGACCGCCGCGAGCCAGGGCAAGAACGACATCGCGATGATCCACCAGACGGCGTTCAACGCGATGCACCCGCAGGCGTCGCGTTTGATCGGCGCGCTGGCCTTCAGCGTGCTGGCGGCGTTGATCGTCAGCGCCACCATTGGCACCTCGGGCTCACGATCATTGCGAGGCGATGAGGGCGATCGCGTGATCGCGACAAAGGGCTGAGTTGATGAGCGAGGCCGAGCCGGACATCCCGTTTAAGTTGCCCCGCGTGACCGCCGCGCACAAAGCGCGGGCCGGCGCGCTGTTCGCCGAGCTATCGCGGGCGTATCCCGATGCGCATTGCGAGCTGGACTATCGCTCGCCGCACGAGCTGCTGGTCGCAACGATCCTCTCAGCACAGGCCACCGACGTGAGCGTCAACAAAGCCACGCCCGGCCTCTTCGCGGCCTTCCCGCTGCCCGCGGACTACGCCCGGGCAACGCCGGAGCAGATCGAGCCGTACATCCGAACGATCGGTCTCTTTCGCAACAAGGCCAAGAGCGTCCAGAGCGCGATGAAAGACATCGTGGAGCGGTTCGGGGGCGAGGTGCCGCGAACGATGGAGGAGTTGCTCACGCTGCGGGGCGTCGCTCGCAAGACCGCCGGCGTGGTGCTGGGCAACTGCTTCAACATCAACGTGGGCGTGGTGGTGGACACGCACGTGCATCGGCTCTCGCAGCGATTGGGCCTGGCGCCGAAGGGTTGCAGCGTCGCGCTGTGCGAGCGGCACCTGATGGCCAGATTCCCGCGCGAGAGCTGGTGCCAGCTCAGTCATCTCCTGATTTTCCACGGGCGACGCTGCTGCAAGGCGCGGGGCGTGACGTGCCCGCCGGGCGACATCTGCGCGAGCTACGGCATGAACTGCGAGCTTCGCGTCAGCGCCGCACGCCAAACCTCCACGACCAAAGCCGGGATGAACGCGA
>JAIEQQ010000285.1 GCA_019747615.1 Phycisphaerales bacterium | reverse complement strand
GCGGATGGACTTGCACGCCGCGATGAGCGGTCGCGCTGGCAAGGAGACGCTGATCGGCGTACGACGGGCCGGCGCTGCCGGGGCGGAGAGCGCGAAGCTGCCGACCACGATCCTCGTGACGCCGACCAGCGCCGCCGAGGACGGCAACTTGCGCTACACCGACGAGGTGCGTAGTCGCGCCAAGAAGGTCGATGAACTCTCCAAGGGCAAGCTCGGCTATCTGCACATCCGCTCGATGAGCCAGCCCTCGGTGGATGACTTCGAGCGTGACCTCTTCGCCGCCGCGGCGGGCAAGGAGGGGCTGATCATCGACGTTCGCGATAACGGCGGCGGCTCGACGGCGGACATCCTTCTCTCGTCGCTGACAGCGCCGAACCACGCGTGGACGCTGCCGCGCGGGGCGGACCCGAAGACGACCCCGCGCGATGCGTACCCGCGCGACCGGCGACTGATCTACGGCTACAGCCGCCCGATCAACGTGCTCATCAATGAGAACTCGTTCTCGAATGCTGAGATCTTCGCGCACGCGATCAAAACCATCAAGCGCGGCACGCTCGTCGGCACCGCCACGTTCGGCGGTGTGATCTCCACCGGCGCCGCGTCGCTCATCGATGGCACCAGCATCCGCACGCCCTTCCGCGGCTGGTACCTGCCCGATGGCGCGGACTACGAGAACAACGGCGCCAAGCCCGACATCAACGTCGAAAAGACGCCGCAGGACGAGGCGACGGGGCGCGACGCGCAGCTCGAAGCGGCGGTGAAGGAGCTGCTGGCGCGCACGGGCAAGTAGTCAGGGAACTGGTTTCTCAACGAAGCGAGAGCACTTCTCTTCAACGAAGTGACGGAAGGAACGGAAGGGCCGCGGCGTGGCGGCGGTGGTTGTGATGTGCGCGGCGGGACTTGACCGCAGATCGGTCGATTCGTTCCGATCGGTTCAAGTCGGGATTCCCAAGGTTCGCAATTGGACGATCGGCGTGGGTCCGGTCCGGACGGTCGTTGCGGAGCCATGCCGCGTCGTCGCAGCGGCACGACGACAGAACAGCCAAACGAACTTCGCGTTCGCCCTTCCATCCCTTCCTTCACTTCGTTGAAACCAAATCCCGTCGATGTGTCAAGTGCTTACGGCTTCATGGCCGCCGCCTGGGCCACGATGCGTTTCGCCGCGGCGATGCCGGATTGCAGGCCGCCTTCCATGTATCCGGCGAAGGCGTGGCAGGTGTGCTCACCGGCGAAGTGGAGGCGTGGCTGCTTGAAGCCGCCGCGCAGGCCGCGACGGAGGACGGGGCCGATGGCGGTGATCTGGCCCGGCGAGGGGAATGAGTACGAGCCGCGCGTCCACGCGTCGCTGGGCCAGTTCATGAATCGCACGTCGGGAGTTCGCGTCTCTAGCCCGGGGTAGATCTTGGCCAACGCCGCGAGGCCTGCGGGTTTCTGATCTGACGCAGGCAGCGCTCGCAGGATCTCGGCGCTGGGGCCGCCGCTGAACCCGGCCAGGACGGCGCCGGGGCCGCGATCGTCCTGCCCGTCGGTAGCGTCCCACGTGAGGTTCATTGGCCCGTCGCTGAAGGCGTATGGCGACGTCTTGTCGTCAAGCCAGAAGGGCTTGTCCACCGACGCGAAGAACTTCCACGCGCTGCCCATCTGCACGCGCGCCGCCATGATCTCGCGCGAGAGGTCCGGCGGGCCGAAGCTGATCTTGGAGTAGACGCTCGGGGCGCAGGCGAGGACGACCTCGTCGCCGTCGATGCGCTCGCCGCTTGCGGTCAGGAGGCTGACGGTGCCCGAGTTGTCGGTCAGGTCGATGCGAGAGATCGGGGTGCCAAGGCGGATGCGATCGGCACCGATCGCGTCGCTGAAGCGCTGGGCCAGTTGCTGGTTGCCACCCTTGCAGCGGAAGTCCTCGCTATGGGCCCAGAAGCGCTCGACGCCACCGCCCTTGAGCATCGACAGGAAGCCGAGGTAGCTCATGCGTTCGAGCTGCTGGGCGTTGTCGGCCTCCATCATCACGCGGACGAGCCGCTTGGTCTGGGCGCTGGTGTCCAGCTCCTCAAGCCACTGGCCCATCGAGCGAACGTCCCACTCCTGGGCCTGCTCGGTCTTCCACGGCTCGTCGGCGTTGGTCGCCAGCGCGTGCGCGTTCAACGTACGCAGGGCCGCCTCGGCCTTCTCATACACCTCGCCCGCCTCGGCCTCGGAGAGCCGCTGGCCGTCGATGATGATCGGCGACGAGAGATCGTCGTGGGCCGAGACATCCGACATCGTCAGGTCGAACTTCTTGGCATACGCGAGCCACGCCGGATGGTTGGATCCGATGAACTCCGCGCCACCCTCGATGTTCTTGCCCGCGACATAATCGCCCATGCTCAGCACCCGCCCGCCGACGCGCGTGCGAGCATCAAACAGTACGACGTCATGACCCGCGGTGATCAACTCGTGCGCACAGGAAAGGCCCGCGAACCCTGCGCCGACGATGATCACCTTGCGGCGCGGGCCGGTGGGGCCCGCGGGCTCGGCGAGGCGCGAGTCACTCAGGCCGGCGCGCGCGAGCGTTGCAAGCGGACCGGCGAGCAAGAGGCCAGCACCGGCCGCGAGCGAGGCGCGGAGCACGTCGCGCCGTGAGGCCTCCCAGCGCGGGCGATCAAAGCGACGGATCAACTGCGACATGAGCGAGGTGGTCATGGCCAGAGTGTACCGAGACGACGCCGTTTCTTCACGCCCAGGTTGTCCCGTTCGCCCATTTTGCCAACGGCAGCACGCGGCACGCGATGGCCGAACGCTCCCGGCGCGACGACTCGCAACCGATATACTTCTGACGCAGAAGGCTCACTAATCCGACGCCACTTTGCCCGCCAAGGCCGTTGCGCTCGGCCCCCCCCCCCCCCCCCCCCCCCCCCCCCCCCCCCGCGCCCCCAGGGGGGACGCGGAGAGCCCGGAGACCCCCCC
>JAIEQQ010000511.1 GCA_019747615.1 Phycisphaerales bacterium | reverse complement strand
GCGGCAACGGCACGGTGTTCGTGTTCGATCTGATCACCAACCCCGCGGGCATCGCCACGCCGCCGGAGGCGGTCTGTGTTGAGCCCGGCGCGAGCACGACGCTGACGGTCACGACGACGGGCCAGGCGGTTCGTTATCAGTGGGCGTTGAACAACGTGGACATCGTCGGCGCGACCGGCGCTTCGTACACCATCACCGCAGCGAGCGGCGCGAACGTTGGCACCTACAGCGTCCGTGCGTTCAACGCGTTGAACGTCACGCCGGCCTCGGCGTCGGCGGTGGTGACGCTCGGCCCGTGCGGCCCGGCGTTCCCGGCTCGCTGCAACCCGGCGGACATCTCGTATGACAACGGCGACCCGATGCCGCGCGCCGCGATCCCCGGCGACGGCGGCACGCCGGCGATCCCCGGCGACTTCGGCGGCACGAACAACGGCGTGACCGAGGGTGACTACAACCTGTTCTTCGCCAACTACTTCGATGCCGGCGTGGTCTGCGACATCGCCAACGACGACAACTCAGCTCTGCCGCCGTTCGGCACGCTCACGACGAACAACGGCGTGACAGAGGCGGACTACAACATCTTCTTCAGCATCTACTTCGACGGCTGCGCCCTCTAAGTCAAAGGCACTGGGCACTGGGCATCGGTGGTTCGATGTTGAGTGCTGATCGATGAGGCCAACTGGCAACCCAAACAACCCCGGCGCATGTGCGCCGGGGTTTTTCGTTTGGTGCTGTGCTCGCTGCTGCGCCCGCGCGCCCGATCGCCGATTGGCTACCATGGTGCCATGCCATCGACGTTTGACCCAGACGCAGCAGCCACGGCCGACGCGGGGATCTTCGGGCTTCCTGATACGCGCGATGATGCGCACGTGATCCTGTTCCCGGTGCCGTTTGACGCGACGACGTCGTACGGCGGCGGCTGCTCGCGCGGGCCGGAAGCGATCCTGAACGCGTCGGTGCAAGTTGACCTGTACGACGTGCAGTTCGGGCGGATCTACGCCCAGGGCATTCACATGCTGCCGTCGCCGGCACGCGTGGCCAAGGCGAGCAAGGCGGCCAGGAAGCTGGCGATGCCGATCATCGCCAAGTGCGGGGCCGACGCCAAGGACAAGAAGAAGGTCGCCGAGATCAACCGCGCCGGCGAGCTGGTGAACGAGTACGCGTATCAGACGGCGTGGTCGATCCTGGCTCAGGGCAAGGTGCCGGGGCTGGTCGGCGGCGATCACTCGACGCCGCTGGGGGCGATCCGCGCGTGCGCGGAGTACGTGAACCGCCTGCAGGCGGCGGATCGCAAGATGCACCCGCGCGAGCGCGGGCTCGGCATCCTGCACATCGACGCGCACATGGACCTGCGCCCGGCGTTCGAGGGCTTTAAGTACTCGCACGCGTCGATCATGTACAACGTGCTGAGCGACGTGAGCGAGGTGAGCAAGCTCGTGCAGATCGGCATCCGCGATTTCGGCGAGGCCGAGTTCGATTTCGCCAAATCGCAGGAACGGCGCGTCAGCACGCACTTTGATCTGGACTGGTCCACGCGCCAGAGCGATGGCGAGAGCTTCAGCGCCTTGGCGCAGAAGGCGGTGCGGGAGCTGCCGCAGTGCGTGTACATCAGCTTTGATATCGACGGCCTGGACCCGAGCCTGTGCCCGCACACCGGCACGCCGGTGCCCGGCGGCCTGAGCTTCAATCAAGCGGCGGTGCTGCTCAAGACGCTGGTGGACGCGGGCAAGAAAGTCGTCGGCTTTGACCTCGTCGAGGTCTGCCCCGGCGGCGAGACCAGCGAGCCGGAGTGGGACGCAAACGTCGGCGCCCGGGTGCTGTACAAGCTGTGCGGGGCCGCGATGGACCCGGCGACGCAGGGTGTGTGATGATTCCCGAGCCGCCGCCGAGCAAAGACGGTCTTGCGTCGAGCTATCACGCTCGCTCGGATGAGAAGTACGCGGGCAAGCCTGATCCGTTTGGACTGTTGCGGCAGGCCGCAATTGGGAACTTCAAGGTCAATCGAGCCCAACCGCTGGCTCAAGAGGCGGCGGCGTTGTGTCGTCGCGTTCACGCGTGGGCGGTCAACGGTGCAGATGCGTCATCGGATCTGACGGAGTGGTTCCGTGAGACCGAGCGGTACTTGCACTCGGGCCACGCGTACGCCGCCGATGTCGGGATGCGAGCGATCGTGCGGCTGTCCTTCGCTCATCCTGACCGCGAGCGGTGGATCCTGCAGAACTTCAAGCGAGCCAAGGTCCGGACAAAGCGCAATATGCTGAGATGCTGCGTCCCGCGCTCACCCGAGCCGGGCGACGTCTTTAACGAGCTGATCAGGATCGCGTTGCAAAGCCACGCGAACGTGCGACGCGACGCGATCAGACTGATCGGCATAGCACAAAACGTCGCGCTCATCGACGATCAGATCGCCGCGGCTGAGCGTGAGCCAAGAATGAGCGACCGCGCGTACTTCCTAGAGCTGACGAAGCTGTGCCGCTATGGGTACGTGCTCGAAGATACCGATGGCGGTGATCGCTGGCTGAGAATCTACTTGGATTTTGAGCACTCCTACTCGTGCGGCGTTCCGATCGAGGCCTTTGCGGAGGGAAATGAACACGAGGTCGCCAGTCGAGTGAGAACCGCATTGCTCGACGAGAACTCCGAAGACGCTCAGTGGTTCCGGACCGTTCGGGATGCCGCGACCGCGCAGCGTCTTGCCGAAGACCCCGACTACATGACACGACAGCCGCCGGAGTTCGTCGATGAAAGCGACCCCGTGAAACGCCGCGCTCTGGTGCAGTGGATTCTCAAGGAGTCAAAGGCCAACAACGGCACCGCGTTCGTCGGCGTTGATCAGTACTTTGACGGCAATCTCAATGAGGGCTCCATCGGCTGCAATATCGCGGCACATCCGGGCATCAGCGTCTTCTGGTCGGTGCTCAAGCGGATCGCGGCGCGCTC
>JAIEQQ010000527.1 GCA_019747615.1 Phycisphaerales bacterium | reverse complement strand
ATGTGCTCGGGGTGGTCGAGGAAGAAGCCGGTGGCCCCGATGTGGTAGATGTGCGAGGCACCCGGGAAGCCGGGGAGCGCCGAGGGCATCGCCATCGCCGCGGGGCTGCCCGCGCCGCCCATGGGCATCGAGCCCATGCCCATCATCTTCATCATGCCGTCCATCTTCTGCATCATCCCGTCCATGCTCATACCGCCGCCGGCCGCGCTGCCGCCCATGCCTCCCATTTCCATCTTGTCGTCGTCCATCATGCCCATGCCGCCGCTGGCGGGCCTCGGAGCCAGTCCGCCGGCGGCTGGCGCGGCCTGCGGCTGCATCGGCTGCATGGGTTTCATCTGGCCGCTGCCCATGGGCTTCTGCATCTTGCCTTTCCCCCCCATCGCCATGCCTGCGCCAGTGCCGGCCGGTGGTTGCGCGGTGTGCCCCTGCGTCAGCGCCGCCTGGAGCTTGGCGACCTCGGCCCGCAGCGCCGCGATCTGGTTCACCAACTCTGAGTTTGCGTCTCCGGCTGCGCCGGATTGCGTGGCAGGCGCTGTCCCGGCGGCGGCCTGCTTCAGGTGCGCCGCGTGCGTCGCCGGGTCCACGCCCGCGGGGGGCGTAGCCGGGTGGGTGGCGGGCGGCGTCGCGGGCTGTGTTTGTGCGAGTGAGGGAATGGCGAATGCGAGGAATGCTGCAGCGGTCGCGGTGGCGAGGAGAATCTTCGGTGTACGAGTCATGGGTGGTCCTTTGAGAGTGTGCGGGGCGTGATGGGGAGCGACTATGCCGGGTCATCAATCGAAGCGATGCGCAGCAACTTCTTGTTCACGAACTCCTGGATGCCCATGCTGGAGAGCTCGCGTCCGTAGCCCGAGTTCTTGATGCCGCCGAAGGGCAGGTCCGGTGCTGTCCAAGTCGGGTGATTGACGAACACCATGCCGGTGTCGATACGGCTGGCCACTCGTTTACCCCGCGCAATGTCCTTGGTGAAGACCGAGCCGCCCAGGCCGAACTCCGAGTCATTGGCGAGCGCGATCGCCGCCTCTTCGTCCTTGACCCGGAAGAAGAGCGCGACCGGTCCGAAGAACTCCTCCCGGTACGCGGGGTTGCCAGGCTTGATGTTCGTCAGGATGGTCGGCTGCATGAACGAGCCGGGTCGGTCAATCCGATCGCCGCCCATGAGTAGTGCCGCGCCCTCGGCCACGGCCTTCTTAACCTGTTTCACGAGTTTGACCAATGCATCTTCGGTGGACAGCGGGCCGAGTGTTGTTGTCGCGTCCATCGGGTCGCCCGGCTGGAGCGCCGCCAGCGCGGCTTGAAACTTGGCGAGAAAGCGGTCGGCCAGTTCTCCGACAACAATGAACCGCTTGGCCGCGACGCAGCACTGGCCCGTGTTGTTCATCTTGGCCCAGATCGCCCACCTGACCGTCTTGTCGAGGTCGGCATCCTCCAGCACGATGAAGGCATCGCTCCCGCCAAGCTCCATCGTGGACTTCTTGAGGTTCTGGCCGGCTCTCGCGGCGACGGCCTTCCCGGCTTCAACGCTGCCGGTTAGCGCCACCCCCTTGGTCCGTGGATCGTCGATCACACGGTTCACCTGGTCATACGAAATCAGCAAGTTGGTGTACGCCCCTGCCGGAGCACCTGCGTCCCGCCACAGTTTCTCGAAGGCGATGGCACACTGCGGAACGCACCCCGCGTGCTTCACCATCACGACGTTTCCCGCCATCAGGTTGGGCGCGGCGAAGCGCGCGAGCTGGTAGTACGGGAAGTTCCAAGGCTGCACGCCAAAGATCACGCCAAACGGGCAACTTTCCACCGAGGCTTCGCCCGAACTCGGCTTGAGCTGTTGCGGTGCGAGGAATGTCTCGGCGTTCTTGGCGTAGTAGTCGAGGATGTCCGCACTGAGCGCCACTTCGCCCCGGGCCTGCTCGAAGAGCTTTCCCATCTCCAGCGTTACCGGGCGAGCGAACTCGTCCACTCGCTCACGCATGATCGCAGCGGCCCTCGTGACCACCATCGCTCGTTCGGCGAACGACGTGTGCCGCCATGTCTCGAAACACGCCTCGGCAGTTTCAAGCGCCGAGTCCAGCTGCGTGTCAGTGAGTTCCTCGAATGTCGCCAGCGTCTTGCCGCTAGATGGGTTAATGCTTTGGTAGCTCATCGCTTCTTCCTTTCCGATTTCGCTTTACTCGGGTGACTTTGGCTCCGACATGGCGCCTGGGTCGTGGTGCACGCACTTGTGATCGGTGGCGTGTATCTCCGCGAGAAAGCCGATGCGTTCGATGGCGGCGATGAGGTCGTCGCACAGGCACGACTCGTCGTGCTCCACCGTCGCGGTCGCTTTGTAAAGATTCAATTCCACGCTGCCGACTCCTTTCACACGCCGCAACGCCCGTTCGATCCGATCGCAACAGGCGTTGCACTGGCATCCATACAGGAGGCACACCGTTCGCACATCACGCTCCTAGGCACCGCTTCCGTGAAGTAGCCCCAATCCGAACACGAGAAGCATCGCAGGCTCTGCCGTCGGCGAATAGGCGGACGTTTCCCCAATGCGGCTAGATACGGGCCTTCCGAGGCGGCGGGTAACGGGCGCAAGGCGCACCACCGACGTAAAGTGTTCCGATGGCCAAGAGGAAACGATCGCTGAAGACGGACGCTTGCCGGGAGGCCACGTGCCCCGTGATCTCAGGCAAGGGGGAGGCTGGCTCCTCCGGCATACCGTCGGGCTGTGACTGCGGGCGGAACGCCGAGCTGGAAGCTGTCCTCGCCTCGACGCTCGACCCGGTGATCACGATCGACTCGTTCGGAACGATCCGCACCGCCAGCAACTCGGTCGAGCGCGTCTTCGGATGGAAGCCCGGTGAGTTGGTGGGCCGCAACGTCCATGTGCTGATGCCAGAGCCGCACCGCTCGGGCCACGACCAGTACCTCACGAACTACCGGAAG